>JAEWNM010000004.1 GCA_023392755.1 Bacillota bacterium | reverse complement strand
GTGCATAGGCGGGCTTGTCCCCGGCTGGCCTTGCTCCGGCGGGGCGGGCATAGGTGGGCTTGTCCCCGGCTGGCCGTGCTCCCGCGGGGCGGGCATAGGCAGGCTTGTCCCCGGCTGGACTTGCGCCAGCGGGGCGTGCATAGGCGGGCTTGTCCCCGGCTGGCCTTGCTCCCGCGGGGCGGGCATAGGCAGGCTTGTCCCCGGCTGGCCTTGCTCCCGCGGGGCGGGCATAGGCGGGCTTGTCCCCGGCTGGCCGTGCCCCCGCTGGGCGGGCATAGGCAGGCTTGTCACCGTTGGGCCGGGCCGGGCCTTTTTTGGGGGAAAAGGGCTTTTTTGTATCGCTCATTCCATACTCTCCTGCCATATGATTCCTGTGGTAAGGGGGTGGCCCCGCAAATAATCCCTGGCATCCATTTGCTTTCCGCCGGGGGCCTGCAGGCGCAGAATGCGTACCGCCCCATCGCCTGACGCCACGATAAGCCCCAGCTTCCCATCGGCGGCAAGCACCTGCCCCGGTGACCCGCGCATGCCTTCCTCCGCCCGTGCGGCGGCAACCTTTAGTATTCCTTCCGGGAAATGTGTGTATGTACCGGGCCAGGGGTCAAGGCCCCGTATCTGGCATAGGATATCAACGGCGCTTTTGCGCCAATCAATGAGCCCCATTTCCTTTTTAAGCATAGGCTCATACGTATGGGCTTGGTGATCCTGAGGAATGCGGGGGCACCGGCCCTCCTTCAACAGAGACAGCGTTTCCAGCAAGGTGCACGCCCCCAAAGCAGAAAGGCGTACGCTCAGTTCGCCTGCCGTTTCCTCCGGCAGGATGTCAATCTCCCGCTGAAGCAGCATGTCCCCCGTATCGATGCCCTTGTCGGTCATCATGGTGGTGATGCCCGTCTTGCTTTCGCCCATCAAAATGCACCAGTTGACAGGGGCGCTGCCCCGGTGCCGGGGGAGGAGGGAAGCGTGAACGTTTACCGTGCCCAGCGTGGGGATATCCAATATCTCCTGGGACAATATCTGCCCAAAGGCGGCGGTAACGCACAGGTCCGGTGCAAGACGCCTAAGGTCAAAAACGCCATCCTTGCGGATGCGGGTTGGCTGGAATACGGGTATGCCGTGCATTTGGGCACATTCCTTGACAGGGCTTGGCGTCAGCTTGTTGCCACGTCCACGCGGTTTGTCCGGCTGGGTGAAAACACCGGCAACGTCATAGCCCGAGTCCAGCAGCGCTTTTAGAGAGGGCACGGCAAAATCGGGCGTGCCCATGAATACGACGCGCATCCCTTCACTCCCTCAATGCCTTTTTGGCATTTTCATCATCAGATTCCTCGTCGGGGAATATTTCACGCTCCATAATATCCACATACAATACGCCGTTCAAGTGGTCAATCTCATGGCAAAACGCCCGCGCCAGCAAGCCCTCTCCGGTTTTTTCAAAAAACTTGCCATGCCTGTCCTGGGCGCGGACGGTAACCTTGTGGGGACGACAGACAAGACCCTGCCGGCCGGGGATGCTCAGGCACCCTTCCGGGCCGCACTGCTCGCCTTCCTTGGCGATGATTTCAGGGTTCACCAGCTCAATCAAACCGTTTCCGTCATCCACAACCACTACCCGCCGCAGTATGCCCACCTGGGGCGCTGCAAGGCCTGCTCCCTCCGCCTTATACATGGTGTCTGCCATATCCTTTAATAGCAGCCAAAGCCTAAGATCGAACTTGGCGACAGGCCTTGCGGCCTTGCGCAGCGCTTCGTCCCCAAGCTTGATAATAGTACGGGTACCCATAGCATCTTCCTTTCTTGGCCCCTACATCATGGATGCGGGATTCCACTCAAAATATACCTGGCACTCCGGTTTGCTTTCCGCCTGGGCCAGATCGCTTAAAAATCCGGCCAAGGGGCGGCAATCCGGGTGTTCAAACAGCTTGAAAAGTACGTGATAACGGCTTTTGCCCCGTATCATTTTCACAGGCGCGGCATCCATGCGCATCAGCAGCACACGCTTTTCCATAAGGGGATGGCCCGTTATAAACGCCTGGCACGCGTCGTAGAGGCGCTGGCACGTTTTCTGTGCCTCCTGTCCGTGTCCGCACTCCACCAGCAGCCGGCACAGCACCGTGAATGGGGGATACAGGCCCGTGCGCCGCCTATGGAACTCCATTTGGTAAAAGGCCCTGTAGTCCTGGGCGGCGGAGGACTGGATAACGGGGTGCTCCGGCTTATAGGTCTGCACCACTACTTCTCCCGGCTCCCGAGCGCGCCCGGCCCGGCCGGCCACCTGGGTCAAAAGCTGAAAGGTGCGCTCCGGGCTGCGGTAGTCCGGCAGATTCAGCGACATGTCCGCCGCAACCACGCCCACCAGCGTCACATTGGGAAAATCCAGGCCCTTGGCGATCATCTGGGTGCCGATCAGGATGCGTGCTTCCCCGGCCCGGAAGATAGAAAGCATTTTGTGATGGGCGTCCTTTCCGCCGGTGGTGTCGTTGTCCATGCGCAGTACTTTTATACCCGGCAGCAGCTTTTGCACCTCCTCCTCCACCTTTTGGGTGCCAAGGCCGAAGTAGCGTATATATTTGCTGCCGCAAGCAGGACATACTTCCGGGGGCTTTTCTGTAAAGCCGCAGTAGTGGCAGTGCATGCGCCCGTCTCCGCCCGTCTGGTGGTAGGTCATGGCGATATCACACTGGCCGCACTTGACCACATGGCCGCAGCTGCGGCAGGATACGAAAGACTGGTATCCCCGCCGGTTCAAAAACAGCATGGCCTGGTTGCCTTTATCCATGCATTCATGCAGCTTTTGCGCAAGCAGCGCGCTGAAGATGGAGCGGTTGCCCGCAGCGAGCTCCTTGCGCATATCCACCACATATACCTTGGGCAATGGCCGGTCCATAACGCGATTTGGCATTTCCAGCAGCGTGTAGTCCCCCCGCATGGCTTTGGCAAACGTTAATATGCTGGGGGTTGCGCTGCTTAGCAGCAGCACGCCGCCTTCCCTTTGGCAGCGGCTTTGGGCCACCTCCCGGGCATCATAGCGTGGATGATGCTCACTTAAGTAGCTTTGCTCATGTTCCTCATCCACCACAATAAGCCCCAGCTTCTCCACCGGGGCGAACACGGCCGAGCGGGCCCCAACCACAACCCTGGCCTGGCCACGGCGTATGCGCCGCCACTCGTCAAACCGTTCCCCCTGCGTCAATCTGGAATGGAGCACCGCGGCTACAGGGCCGAAGCGGCTCCTGAACCACTGCACCATCTGGGGCGTAAGCGCGATTTCAGGTACCAGCACAATGGCGCCTTTGCCTTTGGCCAGTGTTTTTCTGACCAGGCGGATGTAAACCTCCGTCTTGCCCGACCCCGTCACGCCGTGGAGCAGAAATGATCCCGAGCCGCTTTGCATGGCCGGTTCCATTTCGTCCAGCACCTCCTGCTGGGCGGACATCAGGGGCGGATCGGCCACCTCGTGTATGACCATATCCTCATAGGGGGAGCGGAGCACTTCCTCATCCGACAGGGCGACAAGCCCCAATGCCTGAAGCTTTTTCAGGCTTTCCATTGGGCTTTTCACCATCAGTGCCAGTTCCTTCACGGGATGCGGCAGGCCGTCCTTCAACAGCGTAAGGAGCAGCGCCCGGCGCGGTGAGCGCTTCTGCGCAAAGGCCGCGGCTTCCGCATCCTCTTTGGGGATGGCCAGCCTTGCGGCAGGCTCCGTCTTTTCCTTGACCCGACCGCCCCGCATGGCGGCGGGGAGCATCAGCCGCAGGGTTTCCGAAAGCGGGCAGTGGCTTGTCTTTGCCATCTCCCGGCCAAGTTCAATCAGAACCGGCAGCACCGCAGGATACTCCTCCAGCGGGCGCAGTATTGGTTTGATCTTGTCTTTGGGATAATCGGTTGTTGGAGACAGGGAGAGGACTAACCCCTCCACTTTTCTTGGCCCAAAGGGGACAAGCACCCGCGTTCCCTGGTATACGGCCATCCCCTCCGGAACATGATAGCTAAAGACATGGGCCACGTTTTCGTGTACGATATCCACGATCACCTGGGCAAACATGCCTTCGCCTCCCGCGTATAAAATGCCAACTTTTATTATACCGTCAACCCAAGGATTACACAAGCACGGTTTTTCCGCATGGTAATTGGCCAAAATCTCTTTCGTTGACTTTCCCGCCCGTCATCCTTATAATGGGTAAACCGAACAAGGAGGACGCCATGGCCGAACAAAGCAGGCTGACCTTTATTGCCACCGCCGCCTTCGGGCTGGAGGGCGTGGTGGCTGATGAACTGCGTGCCCTTCACATCAGGGATGTCAAGGCGGAACTGGGGGGAGCTCGATTTGAGGCGACGCCTGCGCAGGCGTATGAAACCTGCCTGTGGCTGCGCTGCGCCGACAGGGTGCTGCTTGTTTTGAAAGAAGCGGAAGCACTTACCTTCGAGGCGCTTTTCCAAGCCGTGAAATCCATCCCCTGGGAGGACTACCTGCCTGGGGATGCCGCGTTTCCCGTTTCCGGGAAATGTGCAAGAAGCAGGCTGATGAGCGTGAGTGATTGTCAGGCCATCACCAAAAAGGCCATTGTAGAGCGGCTGAAGGAGCATTACAGAACAAGCTGGTTTGCCGAAACGGGGGCTGCTTATCCCATTGACGTCAGCCTGCATAAAGACGTGGCAAGGCTGACCATCGACATAAGCGGCACGGCCTTAAACCGCCGGGGCTATCGCACATGGAACGGGGAAGCGCCGCTTCGGGAAACGCTGGCGGCGGCCCTTGTGCGTTTGTCGCCATGGAAGCCGGGCATGGCCCTGCATGACCCCTGCTGCGGCACAGGCACCGTTTTGATTGAGGCGGCCATGGTCAAATCATGCCGCGCACCGGGATTGAACCGGGAATTTGCCTGCGATTTTTGGCCGCTTTTTCCGGCGGGGGAAAGGGCGTACCTGCGGGAAAAGGCGAAGGCGGCTTATGAACCCGGCAAGATCGAAGGCATATCGGGCAGCGACATTGATCCGGCCGCGCTGGCCCTGTGCAAAAAGCACATTGCCCAGGCGGGGATGGAAGGGCGCATTCCCGTGTTGGAAAAGGACCTGCGCCATTTGCAGTTGGATGGCAAAAACGGTGTATTCCTGGCCAATCCCCCCTATGGGGAGCGGCTGGGTGATAAAAAGTCCGCCGAAGGATTGTATGGACATCTTCACGGCCTTTTAAACAGGCATGAGGGCTGGCGCATGGGGGTACTGAGCAGCCACCCCGGCTTCGAGCGCCATTTCGGGCTGCGTGCGCAAAAAAAGCGCCGGCTGTACAACGGCCGGCTGGAATGTGAGTTTCTCATCTATTGATGGGTTATATTTCCGCCGTTTCCTCTTCCGCAAAATCCGGCTCCACCGGGGGCAGGGCCTGGCAGGCCATTAAAATGGCGTCCTCCCCGTTGTCCTCATAATAGCGCCTGCGGCAGCCCACCTGCAAAAAGCCCAGGCTTCTGTACAGGCTCTGGGCGGTGAGGTTGGAGCGGCGAACCTCCAGCGTAACAAAGGACGCGCCAAGATTTGTGGCGTACTGTATCAGCTTTTGCGTTACTAGACGTCCATAACCCTTGCCGCGCCTGTCTTTTTTAACGGCGATATTGGTGATGTGACATTCGTCAAGCACCATCCAGGCCCCCGCGTAGGCCACAATCTCACCGTTTGCTTCAGCTACCAGATACCGGGCGCACTTGTTTTCCGTCAGCTCATCCTCAAAAGCGCCTTTGCTCCAGGGTGTGGAAAAGGAATCGGTTTCTATGCCGTGCACATCGTCGATATCCTTCAGCGTCATCCTCCGCACAAGTACGGTTTTAGGCTCCATGCGTGTCCTCCCTGGATATGCGCTGGCGCTCAGCTTGGGGCGCGCGCAGATAGTATGGCATGAGCGCAAGATAGTCCACCGCCGTATCACGGTATTGGTCGGCCAGAAGCGCCACGGTGAGCGGCCGTAAAAACCTTGCGTGGGCCGGGGCAAAAAAAGCCTTCTCGTGAAGAATGGCTTCTATCATATTCCGGTGCACGGACAAGCCGTCCCCAACGAACAAAAAGGGGCCGGGCAGGGATGACAGCCTATCCAGATATTCCGGCAGCTTCAGCGCCTCATCCGCCATCAGCCGTTTGGGCGGCATGCCGGCCTGAAAGGCCGCGCCGTACACCTGGCCTGCCCTCGCATCCTGTATGGGGCAGACAACGCCGTCGAAGAAGGGGATGCCGGCTGCCAGCGCTTCCAGTGCGTTGATGCCGACACATGGCTTTTGCGCCCCGTGGGCAAGGCCTTTCACCATGCTTACGCCGATGCGTACCCCGGTAAAGGAGCCCGGGCCTTTGGTCACCGCAAACAAGTCGATATCTTCTACGGCAAGCCCTGTCTTTTCAAAGCCTTCCTCCACCATGGGAAGCAAGCTCACCGAATGGGTAAAGCGGTTGACGGCCATGGCTTCATAGACAGGCTCCCCGTTTTTCAATAGCGCGACCCCGGCGACGGGGCCGGATGTATCCAGCGCCAGTATGTTCATGCTTTTGTATCCTTCCCCGGAAAAGCATTTGCAAAGCTTCCCACAGGAGAGATTTCGATGACACGTTCATTTTCCCCTGCGCCATAGGCGATGGTAATCTGCAAATACGCTTCAGGCAGCATATGGGGGGCGCGCTCCGGCCATTCCACCACCGCCACGCCGCTGCCGTAAAGGTATTCTTCCGCACCTATCTCGTACAGCTCATCCGGGTCAGTAATCCTGTACCAGTCAAAATGATACAGGGGAAGCCTTCCCGTATCATAAGCCTGCAATATGGTGAAGGTAGGGCTTGCGATGGGGCCGTCAATCCGAAGGCCCCGGGCAATGCCGCGGGTCAGCTCGCTTTTGCCAGCGCCCATATCTCCATAAAGCGCCAAAACGTCCCCCGGGCGAAGGAGCTTGGAAAGCTCCTCGCCCAGGGAACGCGTTTCTTTGGATGAATGTGTCACATACCGCAAAAGATCACTCCTTGGTGTCAGCTCCGGACGCCGCGCCCGTGGAGCAGGGGAGACAGGTGCTTGTACAATACGAATGTCATGGCGCTGAGAACCCCACCTTTGATCAGGTTGAAAGGGGCTGTGGCAAAAAACAGCAGCTTCTCCAGACTGTCAATAAAGGGGAATGCGGAGAACATGCCAAGTATTTGCTCTATCGTCAACCCCCCTCCCAAGTAAACAGGAATAAGCAGATAGGCATTAATCAGTACGCCGGAAATAATCATGCATACTGTGCCTGTGATCATGCCGATGAGGGCGGTCTTGCGGCTCTTTTTCCTTTGATAGATGAGCACTGTCGGATACATCAGGGCCAAGCCAAACAGGAAATCTGCCAATTCGCCCACGAACTGGCTCGACGAATGAAGCAAGCCCGATATGCTTTTGATGGCCAGAATGATTACTCCGGCGAGCGGTCCCATGGAAAAAGCGCCCAACAGCACGGGAAGGTTGCTGAAATCCAGCTTGTAAAAGCCAATGATTGGAATCTCGGGCCAGTAGAAAAGGATGGAAGAAATAGCTGCCAGCAGGGCGATACGGGTCATTCTTTGCGGGGTAAAGTACGCTTTGGGTTTCATCGCAATGCCTCCTAAAATATGCACGCCCCTGAAGCTGAAAGCTGTTCAGGGGCGAAAACATACTTTGCAAAGTTCTTCTACCATCCAGACTTTACTGTCGGCCCTGGAATTTCACCAGATCAGCCGCGCACTGACTGTGCACGGTTCGCGGGCTGTACCGCCGGTAGGGAATTTCACCCTGCCCCGAAGAAGCTTCAAGTGCTATGCGATTGTGGGATTCCGCACGTATGATATCACGATGGATTTTGTTTGTCAACGGTTTAATAGCATACCTGCAATCATATTTTTCCCAGCATGCAGTTTGGCGGGCAATAAGCGCGGCTTAATCCAGCCCCTCAATCCTGGCCGCACCTTCCGGGCGGATATCCAGCTGATAGCAGCAGCGGGGACCGAAGGCGGTCTCCATGGTTTCGGTGAAGGAGGAAATCTGGTCCAGGGGAACAAAGTTCAGCGTTGTCCCCGCAAAACCGCCGCCATGCACGCGCCATGCGCCGCCGGCGCCAAGCAGGCTCTCCGCCAGGGCCAGCGCCAGGGAAAGCTGCTGCTCGCCGGGCCTTGCGTACACGTTTTGCAGGTACATGAAGCTGAAGCGCCCGGAAGCGATGACATCCTTGAAAAACGATTGCAGGTCATCCCGCAGCAAGGCATCCGTTTGGTCTCCTACGCGCTTGTTCTCCTGAAAGAAATGCATGGCCCTAAGCACAGCCCTGTCGGATGTCTTTTGGCGTACGGCCGCAAGCTCCTGCATCAGCTGTTCCGGCCGCACCCGGCGCAAAACGTCCTCTTCAAAGCAGGCGGCCACCTGCTTCATCTCCAGGGGTATTGCCGCATAATCCGCCGTCAGGTCGTCGTGGCTGCCACCGGTGCCAACTACAACCAGTGCATAACCCTTCGCGGCAAAGTCATAGGCAAGGGGCTTGATATCAGGCTCGTCCTTTTTGAAATCGATGGCGACCAGCCCGCCTACGGAGCTGGCCATTTGATCCATCAGGCCGCAGGGCTTGCCGAAATAATGGTATTCAGCGTATTGCGCGATCTTTGCCCTTTCGGGGGCGGGTATCTGAAATTGGCCGTACAGGCTGTCGAAGATGGCGCAAACCAGCACCTCGAATGCGGCGGAGGAGCTTAGGCCGCTGCCGGACAGCACGTTGGATGTGACCGCCGCGTCAAACCCGCCAATCGCGTACCCCAGTTCCTGCATACGCGCGGCCACGCCGCGAATCAGCGCGGCGGTCTTGCCTGCTTCCTGGGGGATGGGGGCCAGCTCGGTAAGGGACAGCTCCACCGTGGGATATCCTTCGCTGCACAGGCGTACGCGAAGATCGTCCCGGCGGGAAACGGCCGCCACCGTATCCAGGTTGACGGCAGCCGCCAGCACCTTGCCGCGGTTGTGGTCGGTATGGTTCCCCGAAAGCTCCGTCCGGCCCGGCGCGCTGATCAGCTGCACTTGACCGGAAACGCCGAACAATTCCTCATGCTTTTTTATCAGCCTTATGTATCTGCCTGTTTGGGCTACCAGCATACCGTCCCTGCGGCCGTATAAATGGGTCAGCCTGGACATAACCCAAGGAGTTTTTAAAGCCCTGATCATATTTGCATACTGGCTCATAGCTGTATCTCTCCTTCGCTTGTTCTATAATGCGTATACATAAATATGCAACCGTTCCGCAGCCCACCCTGGATGCGGCGGCGCTATCAGCCGGCGTCACCGGGCCTGTTTGTCCAGCACCTGCTGCCAGAAGGCGGTAAATGCGGATAGCCCCATATCTTCAAGTGTTTGCAGGTAGCCCTGCCAGCTTTCCTCCGTAAGAGCTGTTTCCCCCAGCACAAACCGGGCCAGGCTCTCATCCACATAACGCCCGATTTCCATCTGCAAGGGTGTAATCTCATCCAGCTGTTCCTTCGTCAAAGTGGACAGGGGAAAGGGCAGCGTTGCAATTTGACCCAGATCCCGCAGGGAAAGAAGCAGCTGAACGGTTTTTTCATCCTCGAACTTCAACTGAAAATCAAGGGGGTTCAGCATGGGGTAGGCGTCGCTGTCGCGGAGGGTTGCGCTTTGAATCACATTGGCAAGCTCCTCGGGCGCGGGAAGCCAACGCCATGTCCCGTTTTCATTAAGCGCGTATTCCACGCCTTCCTGCCCCAGCAGCGCCAGCCGTCCGCCCTCCTCACTGTACAGGAAATCCACCCACCGCAATAGCGCCGCAGGGTCTTTGCAAGCACTGGTGATGGAAAAGGTTCCCTTGGCAACCGGGCCCAGAAAGCTGCGGTATACCTGCCTGCCCTCATACATAAGCGGGGGCAGCACACTATACTCCGCGCCGTGGGCGGCAGGCAGGAATGTGGTGGGAGTGGGGCCGAAAATTATGCCGTAAGTGACGGCGGACTTTTCGTCAGTCACCTTTCGCAGCGCATCTGCCGTGGTAAAGCCGTTCTTATCCAGCAGCTTATCCCGATACAGTTCGATTATCCAGGAGATGAATTCCCTGTACCTGTCCGTTGTGGGCATAAACTGCGCCTTGCCGGTGGCGTCCGCGTACATATTGTAATCGTTTGCGGTCAATCCAAAGGCGTGGGCCATGAACTTCAGGTCCCAGGGGCCCATGAATGCAAGCGGAATTTCATCCGCGCTGCCGTTTTGATTGGGGTCCTGTGTTTTAAAGGCTTCCAGCACCGCCCGCAGGGAGGCGGCATCTGTGGGCATGGCAAGCTTCAGCCGTTCCAGCCATGCGGTGTTAATCCACATGGCGTTTTGCGCCCGCAGGGGATTGATGGCGGGAAGGGCCGCGATGGCCCCATCCGGCAGCGTAACGGCGTCCCTCCAAGAGGGATTGCTTTCCAGAATCGCGTACAAATTGGGCGCGTTTTCCTTAAGCAGCGGATTTAAGTCGATCAATTTGCCGCCTTCATAATAGGCCAGCGTCTCCTGGGGTGTAAGCTCGGCACGAAATAAAGCATCCGGCAGTTCATCGCCTGCCATGAGCCTGGCTTTTTCCGCCGTCCAGGCCGCGTAGTCGGTAAACTGCCGGAATTCAAAGGATAAGCCTGTCCTTTCTTCCATACGCTGGAAGAACAGGTTCTCGTTCATATCCTGCTGCGTGTCGTCCCCCACATACCCGGCGAAAATATAAGATGTTTCGCCCTGGGGGGCTACCTCACAAAGCGCCGGCAGGAAGGCTGTGGCAAGCGCACATGCCAATAGAAGGCTTACAAGCGGTTTGCGCAACGATAGGTCCTCCTTTGCACCCGATTATATAGTTATTTTTATTATAGCGCATAGAAAAGGGTTTGAACAGCCCAAAGTTAGGCCGGTGTAAGGAACCCCGGCGCACTTGCGCATTAAGCGATGGATGGGGTATAATTGGATAGACGGTGCAATGCGCCAATACCGCATGAAATGAGGGCTGGACCGAATGAGTCAGCTGCAGCTTTGGTGGGAATGGATGACGACAGATCCAGGAACATTTTTTCCTTTTATTATATTTAGAATGGTTGCCGTGCTTACCGCTATCACGTTTCACGAGGTGGCTCACGGCTATATAGCCTACCGCTGCGGCGACCCGACCGCGAAGATGCTGGGCAGGCTCAGCCTGAACCCGGTGAAGCATTTGGACCCCATCGGCACCATTTCCCTGCTTGTATTGGGATTTGGCTGGGCAAAGCCGGTGCCTGTGAACCCCAGAAATTTCAGCAACTTCCGCCGGGATGATTTCCTGGTATCCATCGCCGGGGTGGTAACAAACCTTACGCTGTTCATTGTGGCCACCGCCTTGATGGTTGCCATACGCAAGTGGACTGGTTCGGTCGCGGTTGGCTATCTATACGATTTCCTGGACATGTTCGCAACCATCAACCTTGGTCTGGGTGTGTTTAACCTGCTCCCCATTCCGCCGCTGGATGGCTTTCATTTGCTCAATGATACGTTGCTTCATGGAAGGCTGAGGCTGACTCCGCAGTTTTTTCATACGTCCCAGATCATTCTGATTCTATTGGTGGCTTCGGGATCTCTCAACGGTATCCTGATAACGGTCATGAACGCCCTGCACAACGGTGTATGGAATATGTTTTTACGCCTGGCCGGCGCTGCATGAGGCGGCTGACATGCCACAGCATATTCATCTGAAGCAATTTGACGGACCGCTGGATCTTTTGCTGTTTCTTATCAGCAAGGCCAAGGTGGATATCCGGGATATCTTTGTATCAGAGATAACCGAACAATATATCGCCTCCGTCAAAGACGCGGCGGATTTCGATATGGACGACGCCAGCGAATTTCTGGCCATGGCCGCCACGCTACTGGAAATCAAGAGCCGTTCTCTTTTGCCCAGGCCGCCTGTGACGGAAGAGGAGGAGAGCCCGGAGGAGGCGCTGATACGCCGCCTGGAGGAATACAAACGCTTCAAGGAAACGGCTCAAAACCTTCAGGGCTTTGAAAAGGCGGCGGCAGCCATGTATGAAAAGCTGCCGGAGGAATATCCCCTTCCGCCTCCGTCCTTTGAACTGACCGGCCTTTCCCTTGACGGCCTGCTGGAGGCGCTATCCCGTGTTCTGGCCCGCAAGCCGGAGGAGCCGGAGGAGGCTGTTTACATCAACAGGGAAATCCGCCGCGATTCCTTTACCATTGAAGCCTGCATGGGCCATATCTTGAAGCGCTTGCGCCGCGGCGCCATGCCCTTTGAATCGCTTTTCAGCGACACGCCGGGCAGGGAAGAGGTCGTAACTCTTTTTCTGGCTCTTTTGGAAATTCTTCGCCTGAACCGCGCCCACGTGGAGCAAGGCGCGACCTTTGGGGAAATCACCTTGTATCCAGGGAGGAGAAAGGACATTGCAACCCAATGAATTAATGGCCGTCATCGAGGCCATTTTGTTTGTCGCCGGGGAACCGGTGCTGCTCGGTGATTTGCAAAAGGCGCTGGAGGTAAGCCCGCTGGAGCTTGATTCGGCGGTGAGCGTCCTGGAAAGCGAATATGATTTCAATCGCCGCGGCATCCGCCTCAAGCGGTTTGGCGAGCATGTTCAGCTGGCTACCCGCGCTGAATATGCCCCTTATGTGGAGCGGCTGCTGCAGCCGGTGCAAAAGCAGTCCCTTTCCCAGGCTGCCATGGAAACGCTGGCTGTGGTTGCCTATCGCCAGCCTGTTACAAAGGCTGAGGTGGAGGCTGTCCGCGGTGTCAAGTGTGATTATTCCATACAATCCCTTGCGCATAAAGGGCTGATAGCCGAGGTGGGCAGGAAGGAAGCGGTGGGCCGGCCCATCTTGTACGGCACGACGGACGCCTTCCTGAGCCATTTTGGCATTGCTTCCCTCCGCGATCTGCCGTTGCTTCCCGATAAACCGGCGGAGGAAGAACCGCTGGTGCCCTGATCCGGCGGTGGGTATGTACATATATGAGTCTGCGCCATGGTGTGCAGGCTTTT
>JAEWNM010000379.1 GCA_023392755.1 Bacillota bacterium | reverse complement strand
AGCCGCTCCATCCATTGAAGCGCACAAAAAAGCGGCTGGGTCAACTACCCGCCGCAAGATACATACTGATATGCATGTACGATTTGCCATGACCCGTACAAAATAATTTCGCAGGGTGAGAAGCGGGCAGCTTCTTCTTTGTGCATACATGAGTGTACCAAAGGTTTGCAGTTTTGTCAAGCTCCCTGGCGAATTTTTCGGCGCCGGCCTGGGAAGACGGCCGTTAACAGGCGCGGCATGCCTGCCATGCAGGGGCTATTTTGCTTCCGCCATGAGCAGCATGGGCTGTAACTGCATGCCCGCCAGGGCAGAGGCCACGGTTTGCGGGATTTTGTCAAAATGGGCAACAAGCGACCGGGGCTTGTTGTAAGGGTCATCCTGGCCGTAGGGCACAAAATAGACGTTGTCGACGGCCAGAAGCCTGCCGATATTGGCGGCACTCAGCGCCAGGCCGTCGTTGGTGGATACGGCGATAACCAGGGGGCGGCCGTTGCGCAGATGGGATTTTGCGCCCAGGAGGGCCGGTGTATCGTATACGCCGTTTGCCAGCTTGCCCAGGGAATTGCCGGTGGCGGGAGCGAGCACATAAATATCCAGCAGCTTTTTGGGGCCGATGGGTTCCACCTCATTCAGCGTTGTCATCGGTTTTTTCCCTGTGATCTCCTCCAGCCTTTCATGAACCTCCTCCGGTGTGAAAAACCTGTTTTTTTCACGGCCCGCGTTGTAGGAAAGTATGGGGGTAACGTCATACCCCCTGTTCACAAGCTCCCTTATCTGCTCAAACACTTTTTCAAACGTGCAGAACGAGCCCGTCAGAGCAAAGCCCAAGCGGGTACTATTCACATGAATCACTCCTTGTATGCGCCTCAAAGTAATCAAAAAGCAGCCGGGCTGCCGTCAGGGGCGCGTACCTGCCGGGGATGCCCCCTTCCCGCCAGGCATTTATGCCGTGGCGTTTCGCGGCTTCCAAATCGATGCCGAAGGGCGCGCTGGCCAAATCAATGGCCAGGGCGTGGACGGGAAGGGCAGCCATTACGGCTTCTCCCGCCACCATCGCCGGTGCGGTGTTGAACAGTATGTCGGCCTCCCTGGCCGCAATGGGCAGCGCCTCCATGGACACGGGAACATAGCCCATCTCCGCTGCTTTTTGGAGAGCTTCCTCCCGGCGGGCGGCCATGAACACCTTGGCTCCGATGCCCAGAAGCATTTTTGCAAGCTCGCGGCCTATGCGGCCGGGGCCGATGATCAGGCACTTGCTTCCGCACAGTGTGTAATCGGCCTTTTGCATGGCGGCATAGACAGCCCCTTCCGCCGAGGGCATGGCGTTTTGCTCCTCAAAGGCCGGGTCGGAGCTGGGGAGAAGCAGCCGCCAATCCTTCTTTGAGGCTGTATGGGCAAGCTCCTCATCCAGCGCGCCGGACATGATCCATACGCCTTCCCCGATCAGGGAAGCCACCTCATGCACCGGTATGGGCCGCTTGGCATTGGGCGCGGGGATGAATCCATCCCGGCTGGCCCTGGGAAACGGCAGCACCACCGCCTGGGCGCGTGTCAGCGCTTTGGACGCATCGTCGCTGCCCTGGCCCCATGTACCGGCTTTATATCCCTTTTTTTGGAATAGACCATTCAGCAGGCGAAGGCGATCATCGCCGCCCACCACGCAAACACGCATCCTGTTTTCCTCCCTTACGCATCATGCTTCATCCTATGCCGCAAGGGGGAGGGGGTGCGGGAGAAGACAAGAACGAACATGAAAGCTTGCGGGAAGAGGGCTTTTTGAAAAAATCCTCCGGCTGTCTCAATCGTCGCCCTGCTTCGCTACCGCTCGCATTGCTTGTATCGCCAGCCTCCTCCGCCTCGCCCATTTCCGCCACAGGCGGGGGCTGGGCTCCGGAGCCTTCCCGCACCCTTCCCTGAAAAACCTTTGCTAATTGGGAAAATACGGTAGACATGAAGGGAGAGATGCTTTACACTATGTATAAATAAAATTGGTGAAATGAAAAAGGAAATGGTGTGATTTCATGCAGACAAACGCGATGTTGCGCAGACATACCTTTCAACTGTTCTGGCAGAACAGGGGCATGCTGTGGATGATTTCTTTCCTGTTCGCCTCGGTCAATTTGCTTTGGTATGCGGTTAAGACGTATCTGATAGGGAATGATCTGCCCGAAATCATTTATCAACTGGTGATGATGCCTGTGATGACACTGGGGTTATATCATTTGCTGCTGCACCTGACAAAGGGCAAAGAGGCACGATGGTCCATGCTTTTTGATTTTGTCAAATCCCCGAAATTACTGCCAAACGTTTTGGCAGTCGGCCTGATTTGGCAGATTCCTGCCTTCATTGTGCATTATTCAAGCTTGTTTGGCATGCCGACTATACATCAACTTGAACTGGCCATATTCGTATGGGTTGTGACGATTGCGGCCGGCCTGTTGATCATGTGGATCATGCTGCGCCTCTTTTTGCTTCCGTATCTGTTTGTAACGAACCCCAAGGAAAGCGTTCCGGAGATGATAAAATTGTCCTTTCGGATGATGAAAGGGCATGTGAGGCACCTGCTTTGGTATGGTATAACGGTATATTGGTGGGGATTTGCGCTGCTCGTGGGTGCTTTAATGCTTTTCCCCTCATTGTCATTGGCAAATACATCCGTATCCGCTCAACTGATTCGGCAAGTAGTTATGATGCTGATTATTTCGATACTAAATCCGTATTTCAGCCTTGCCCAGACAGGCTATGCCAATGAACTGCTGCCATCAGGGAATGAAAAGGGAAAAGCCTGGCGTAAAGCGCAGCGTGCGGAAAGGAAGGCCTGATGTAGGCGGAAGATCAATAATAAATGAGCCCTCATCAAATGCGATGGGGGCCCATATTCCCGCAATGAACATGACGTTATCAGTCTTCCAGGATGCCGCTCAACTTCACCTGTTCCAGCATATGCCCGATATTGCCTTCGCCGGCGTACAAAGCCATATCAAAAAAGTTATGATTGAGATCCGACCAGAACAATTCGTTTTCATCTCCCGAGACAGCCACATCCTGCTTCAATCGGCCCGCGTACACTTGTACATAGCAGTTTTGATAATAGTACGTGAAATCCATCAGGTGATGAAGGGTGATATCCTCTTTTGCGATGCCGGTCTCCTCGCAAAGTTCCCTGTAAGCGGCTTGAATGCCCGGCTCGCCCGGTTCAATTTTTCCGCCCACCAAATTGTTCAGGCCCTTATAGGGGTCCTTTAAGCGCTTGCACATCAGCAAGCGGGTTATATCCCGGCTGTAGACCATGATGATGTTATAGCCCTGCATGATGATTTCCCCCGGGGAAAGGCAAACGCGCTTCACTCTTAACCGTAACGCTTTGCCCGTACAGAGAAAGCGCAAGGGGCTCCCCTTCCAGCAAAATGAGGGTGGTGCCTTTTTCGTCCACAGACACCCGCAACAGCCGGTTCCGGTAATTTACATTGAAGGCATAACCTTGCCAGCAATCGGGCAGGAAGGGGGCAAAGGACAACCCCTGCGCGGTGCGCATACCCGCAAAACCCTGGGCGATGGAGAGCCAGCTTCCCGCCATGCTGGTCACATGCAGGCCATCCTCCGTGTCGCGGTTGATGTTATCAAGGTCCAGGCGGGCTGTGCGGCGGTACATTTCCACCGCCTTTTCTGGGTAGCCAATCTCCGCGGCCAAAATGCTATGCACGCAGGGAGAGAGGCTGCTCTCATGCACGGTGATGGGCTCGTAAAAATCGAAGTTCCGCTTCTTTGTATCCTTGTCGTACAGATGGCCAAGGAAGTACAGGCCCTGCAGCACATCCGCCTGCTTGATGTAGCAGGAGCGCAGTATGCGGTCCCAGGACCAGTGCTGGTTGATGGGGCGGTCGCTGGGATCGATGTCTGCTGCGGGCCTTATGTCCTTGTCCAGGAAGGTATCGTGCTGCACGAAGATGCCCAGGTCCTTCTCCTCGGGATAGTACATGTTCGCGGCAACTTCCCGCATGCGCTTTAAGTCGTCCTCCGTAAGCCCGGCCTCCTTCACCCTGGCTGGCGTTGCCATCTTTGCGGCTTCCAGCGTATAGCCTAAGCACCAGGCGGCGATGCGGTTGGTATACCAGTTGTTGTTCACATTGTTCTCGTACTCGTTGGGGCCGGTGACCCCGTGGATCATGTACTTGCCTGCCCGCTTTGAAAAATGCACGCGGCCCAGCCAGAATTTTCCGATGCCCGCAAGCACGTCCAGGCCTTCGTTTTTAAGGTATGCCGTATCGCCCGTATAGGTGACATAATTGAAAATGGCATGGGTGATGGCGCCGTTGCGGTGGATTTCCTCAAAGGTGATCTCCCATTCGTTGTGGCACTCGATGCCCGTGAATGTGACCATGGGATAAAGCGCGCCTTGGAGACCCTGCTGCCTGGCGTTGTGGTACGCGCCGGGAAGCTGCCTGTGGCGGTATAAAAGCAGCTGCCTTGCCACCTTCTCCCCAGCCACGGCCATGTATACCGGCAGGCAGTAGGCCTCCGTATCCCAATACGTGGCCCCGCCGTACTTTTCGCCGGTGAAGCCCTTGGGGCCAATGTTCAAACGTTCATCGTCCCCGGAATACGTGGAGAGCAAATGGAACAGGTTGAAGCGAATGCCCTGCTGGGCCGCGTCGTCGCCGTTTATCTGCACGTCGGCCATCTCCCAGCGGCGTTTCCAGCCGGCTTCGTGGGCTTGGCAGGCGGCATCGTATCCTTCCTCCGCCGCTTTTTCAGCAAGGGACAATGCCAGGGGCAAAAGACCCTCTTCCTCATGGTCGCGGCTTGTGACCACAAGAGACAATTTGTCCAGCGAAACCGCCTCCCCCGCGGTCGCTTTTTTGCCGTACACCGACTCGCAGCGGCCCTTGCGGTTCTCCCGGCGGGCCAGTGTCAGGCCGGGGGCGTTTACGCCCATGGCTGCGGCTACGGTGAACCGGGGCGCGCCGAAGGGATTCTTCTTTGTTTTGGTCAGCAAGCCGCTCGTGTTGTTCTGCTGTCCTTCCGAAAGCATATCCCAGAAGGCTTCGTCATAGTTGGCGTCCAGGTTGCGTACATTGGCGTCCAGATACGGGTGCAAAGCGATATGCGCCGCGAAGGAGGGGGTGACCGTGTAACGGATGGCCAGCAGTTCCTTTTTTGCCACGGATACAAACCGCTGGCTTTCGATGCGTACGGTGCCCTTGTCCATTTCCACAAGTGCTACCCGGTGGAGAATGCCCCGCTGCATATCCACTTCCCGCAGGAATTTCACTACAGGATAGCGGTGCAAGTCCAGCGGTTCCCCGTCCACCATTACGTCAATGCCGATGAGGTTCACCGCGTTGATGACCTTGCCAAAATAGTGCGGGTATCCGTTTTTCCACCAGCCCACCCTTGTTTTGTCGGGGAACCAGACGCCCGCAAGGTATGTGCCCCGGTGGGTATCGCCGGAGTATTGCTCCTCAAAATTTCCCCGGAGCCCCATGTATCCGTTGCCAAGAGAGCACAGGCTCTCTCCCAGCCGTATTTTTTCAGGGTTCCACCGCTGTTCCACCACACGCCAGGGATGTATCAAAAAGCCCATGAATCCTTCTCCTCTTTATAATGCAAACGTTTGTATGGATGAGTATACCACAAACCGGGACGGCTCTTTATCAAAACAGGCCCGGAACGTTTTATTTTCCCATATCCAGCGCATTTTGGGGAATGCAGCCCCGGACGAGGCCCGCGCTGGTTTCAGCCTCCACATAGGCCCATTGGCTGTTGTTGTTAAGGGTGCAAAGATAGGTCACCGTATCGCCGCTGCGCAGCTGGGCCAATGGCGTATAGGTGCTGACAGGGTCGTCGGTAATGGCGCAGTCGCGGGTTACGGCGGTGCTTTGATAATCAAACGTCAGGTAATCTGCGTGCACATCGCCTTTGATTTTCGCTCCGTCCACATAGCCGATGCGCGCGCCGCCCTTGCTGACGCGGTACAGCACCATCAGCCAGCCGTTTTCCCAACCGTACACATAAACCGTGCCGTTGGTGCTGGTCATGGCCTTTCCCTTGGCGGCCCGCACGTAGTTGGCGCCCGGCCCGGTGTAGACATTCAGCTTTTGCCCCGGCGTGAACACATATTCCACAAACTCGTCCGGAATGTTGTACAGAGCAGGCTCAATATCAGGCACGGATTTTCCATCCGGGTTTTTTGTGCCGATAGCCCGCATTTGCTGGCGCACCTGTTTGACCAGGCGTTCGTTGTGCCACTCCACGCTGTTTACGCGGCTGTAGGTGAAATCGGGGTCTTCCCGGTACCAGGACTGGGCGTTGAAGTAATCGTAGTAGTTGCCCTCCGGGTCAAAGGGGAAGCCGTGGCGCGCAAAAATCTCGTTCAGTATGAAGCCAAGGGCGGTGTATTGCCACTCCCACAATTCTTCTTCCGCAAGATAGCGCCTGTCGCTGTCGGGAATGATGTAGAAGTTTGAAGCGCCGGCGCAAAGGGGCAAAAAAAGCGCCAGCACCATGAGCACTGCCGTTATGGCGGAAAGAACATGCTTTTTCATGACTGCTCCCTCCCAATTTTCCCTGGCCGAAAAAATGCATGAACGACGGGTACCCGTTCAAAATGGGGGCGCGTTATTTTTTCGAAGACGTCTTGTCTTCGTTCAGCCACCGCTGAATTTCTTCCTCAATAATGTCGGCGGCGATCTTGGTGCCGTTTTCTTCCCGCAGGCGCATGCCCAGTTCCCTGGCGGCCACGCAGTAGGATTTGGTCTGCGTTAAATCGACGAGTGCTTTTGTCAGCTTCTCCACCGTCAGGTTTTCCCGGCGGATGGGCTTGGGCCCCAGCCCCAGCGCCCGCACCCGCATGCCCCAGAAGGGCTGGTCGCCGCCAAAGGGGATAATCAGGGTGGGCTTGCCTGCCTTTAATCCCGCCGCGGTTGTACCCGCGCCGCCGTGGTGCACCACAGCCGCCACCTGTTCAAAGAGCCAGTCGTGGGGGATGTAATCCGCCACAAAAATGCGGTCGGAGGAGGCCGATATCTCCGTGGCGCCCCAGCCCTTTTGCAATATGGCCCGCACGCCAGCCTGCTCAACCGCCTCCAGAACAATGGAAAGCGTTTTGCCCATGTCCCCCGATACCATGGAGCCAAAGCCGATGTATACCGGCTTATCCCCCGCCCCCAAAAACG
>JAEWNM010000326.1 GCA_023392755.1 Bacillota bacterium | reverse complement strand
GGGCATGGTATAATGACAAAAAACACAAGGATGTTTTCATGATCGACATTTTGCTGGCCACCTTTAACGGCGGGCGCTTTTTAAGGGAGCAGCTGGATTCCATTTTGCGTCAGACGGAGGGGGATTTTTGCCTTCTGATACAGGATGACGGCTCCCTGGACGACACAAAGGATATACTGGCGGCGTATGCGCAAAAGCATCCCGCCAAGGTCCGGCTTGTGTCCGGCCCCGACCACGAAAAAAGCCCCAAGGGCAACTTTTTAAGCCTGCTTCATGAAAGCACCTCCGATTATGTTATGTTCAGCGATCAGGACGACGTGTGGGACGGGGACAAGGCCGCCCTTACCCTTGCGCGCATGCGGGAAGGGGAGGAAAGGTACGGCGCGGCCTGCCCGCTGCTTGTGCATACCGACCTTCGGGTGGTTGACGCGGCTTTGAACCCCATCGCCCCTTCCTTCTGGCGCTTTCAAAAGCTGGATGCCGGCCCTTCCTTTTCCCGCCTGCTTGCCCAGAACAGCATCACCGGCTGCACCGTGATGATGAACCGCGCCCTAAAGGAGCTTGTGCTGGCAGCCCCCGCCAAGGATATGCTGATGCATGACTGGTGGGCGGCGCTGTGCGCAGCCGCCCTGGGCCATATCCTTTGTGTGAACCGGGCCGCCATCAGCTACCGTCAGCATGGCAAAAACCAGCTGGGCGCCACCGGTTTCCAGCTGATGCGTGATGTAAAAAAGGCGGCGGGCGATGAACAGGCCGTGCGGCGCAGGCTTTTTGACACCTTCAGCCAGGCGGAGGCTTTTCTTGCCTGCTACAAAAAACTGCTGCCCCCCGGCCCATTTGCGGTCACCCGGCGGTACGCATCGCTGCCCCAAAGGGGAAAGCTTGCAAGAATGGCTTTGCTTGTGCGCCACGGGTATTTGAAAAAAGGTTTTTTCCGCTGTCTGGGTCAGCTGTATTACTGCTGACACCCAAACCCGCCAAAGGGAAAATGCCGGCTAAAGCGAGCCGCGGGCGCGGAAGCTGACAACGGCTGCACGTGAGCCGGATGGGAAGGGAAGCCCTGGCCGCGCCGCGAGGCGATAAAGCCGCATTATTGCAACAAATCAATCATAAAGGGTGAAGCGCATGGCAAAGCTCTACTTCCGGTACGGAGCCATGGGGTCCTCAAAAACGGCCAATGCCATTATGGTACAGCACAATTACCTGGAGCGCAGCCAGAAGGTGCTCATGCTCAAGCCGCGCCTGGACGACCGGGATGGGGAGCGTATCCTGCGCTCCCGCTGCGGCCTTGAAACGGAATGCTATTTCATGGAGGAGATTGATACCCTGCCTGTAACAGAATACAACTGCATCATTGTGGACGAGGCGCAGTTTTTAACGAAGGCGCAGGTGGAAACACTGGTACGCCTGGTGGATGAGGAAAATATTCCCGTCATCGCCTACGGCCTGCGGGCGGACTTCCGCAACAACCTGTTTGAGGGCAGCCAATGGCTGCTGGCATGGGCGGATACGATTGAGGAAGTGAAAACCATCTGCTGGTGCGGCAAAAAGGCCACCTGCAACACCCGCGTGTACGACGGCAAGGCGGTCAAGGAAGGCGACCAGATTGTTTTGGGCGGCGACAACCGCTATGTCAGCCTATGCCGCCGCCATTGGCAAAAGGGCGAGCTGGGGCCTTACAAGGAGATGTCCATGGGAGACTGATGCCCCGAACGCGGCGCCGCCGCTTTGGGGGCATCAACAGGGGCTGCCGCGCCAGTCGCTGCAAAATGCAGCCATGGCACGGCAGCCCCTCTTTTGTCATCCCATGCGCTTATATTCTTACTTCCAACGCCTGGCCCGTTCTTTCGCTTTCAAAGGCGGCTTCCATCACCAGCATGCCCCGCATAGCCTCCTCCGGCTTCACGAACAGCGGCTCCTTCCCCTCCAGCGCGGCCACGTAATTGTGGTAGTACTGTATCCAGTCCGCGCTGATTACGGGCAGGGGCAGCTCCTCGCTTGTAAAGCTGGACCGGGGTGCCATTGTTTTGGTAGGCCCGGCGGATGTGTATACGATTTCTTCCTCCCACTGGGTCTTCATGTCCTTGGCGCGTATAATTTTGCCTTCCGCGTCCCAATTGTCCACGCAAAGCGTGCCTTTGCTGCCCCGCACATGCCACCGGCCCTGGCTGATGAAGCAGGCGGTATCCACTTCCACCATGGCGACGGGGCCGTTTTCAAACGCCAGCGTCAGGGTGAATCCGTCGTCCACCTCCGCAAAGTTCAGGTGCTGCATCCGGGCGAACACCTTCACAACGGGCTTCCCGATCATTTGCAGCAGCTGGTCGATCATATGCACGCCCCAGTCCAGCAGCATGCCGCCGCCGGCCACCCTGTGGGTGCGCCAGCCGTCCGGAATGCCGCGGGAGCCCAGCACGTAGGATTTAATCAGGTACGGTGTGCCGATCAGGTCTTCCTCAATGGCCTTGCGCACGGTAAGGTAATCCTTGTCCCAGCGCCTGTTTTGATGCACGGAAAACTGCTTTCCCGTTTCCCTGGCCACGGCCATCACCTGACTTAGTTCCGCTGAACTCATGGTCACAGGCTTTTCGCTGATTACATGCTTGCCTGCCCGCATGGCGGCCATGGCATATTCGGCGTGGAAATTGTTGGGCGTGGCTACCAGCACGATATCAATCTGCGGATCGGCCAATAGCGCCGCGCTGCTTTCATAGCCCTTCAGGCCCTTTCCTTCGCCCACTTTTACCCGCGCGGGGTTGATGTCGTAAACGCCATAAGGTATCACCTTCGGGGCGCGCTCAAGGTTTTGATGGTGCCAGCCGGCCATTCCGCCATATCCGATAAAGCCAAGTCTGTATTGCTTTTCCACTTAAAATTCCCTCCGATAATGAAACATGCTGTGCGCAGATTAACACGCTGGACAAAATTCGTCAAGGGTTTCCTGTGCCAAAAAAGGGCGGATTACTGCCAAAAACGGTTGTTCTTTCAATTCCATGCATGGTACAATAGCCCCTGGCAGGCTTTTACCGGCCAAGTATTGTCAAAGGAGCGTTGTTCATGCTTGCATTTACCCAATATACCCCCACCGAGGTGGTCTTTGGCAGGGATTCGCATCAGCGCGTGGGCGAGCTGATTAAAAAGTACGGCGGCACACGGGTGCTGCTTGTTTATGGCGGCGGCAGCATTGAAAAATCCGGGCTGCTGGCGCAGATTACCACCCAATTGGCAAAAGAAAAAATCGCCTGCCTGCCTTTTGGCGGCGCCAGGCCCAACCCCCTATTGTCCCACGCTGAAAAAGGGGTCACGGAAGCTGCCGCGTTCCAGGCTGACTTCATACTTGCCGTGGGCGGCGGCAGCGCCATCGACACGGCCAAGGGCATCGCCCACGGCGCGAAAAACCCCGGTGTGGATATCTGGCGCTATTGGAAGCGG
>JAEWNM010000255.1 GCA_023392755.1 Bacillota bacterium | reverse complement strand
CTGTCACAATGGCCTTCAAATCTTCCGGCAGCGCATTGTACCATTTTTCGTTGAAGAAGTAGTATACGCATGCGATGATATGGTTGGTGATGGTCAGGTTTTTGGCATTGTCCTCAAACTTCATGGAATGGATCATGGAGGGGGAAGCTTCCATGCCCTCAATGGTCTTGTTCTGAAGGGCGGTATAGATTTCGTTCCAGTCCATGGTGGTGCCGGCCGCGCCCAGGCAGTTGAACATGCTGATATAGATGGCGTTGGGGCCGCGCATTTTAAGATTAGCCAAATCTTCCAGCTTTTCCACGGGCGATACGGTCAGCATGTGGCGCGCGCCCTGGCTCTGGCCAGCCATGGCGATAAAGCCATGGGGCTTGACGCGCGTGGTCACTTCTTCTTCCATGCCCTTGAGCATGCGGCGATAATGGGCGTTATCCTTGAACAAATAAGGGAACTCAAAGAGCAGCAGCTCGGGCACCCATGCGCCGGGGCCGGTGCCGGGGGCCGCCACAACCATTTCCAGCGTGCCCAATTGGGTCATTTCCACCTGCTCGGCCTGGCTTCCAAGTTCGCTGCCAAAGTTGCATACCGCTTCAATGCGGCCGCCTGCCTTTTCGTTTACCAAATCCACAAACTTTTGCAGCCCGCGGCCTACCGTGCCGGTGGCGGCCAGGTTAGTGGATGTGCGCAGCTGATACTCCGCCGCAAGGGAAGACCCTGCCGACAGAATGATCAGGCACGCCAGGACAAGAGCAACGGTTTTTTTCATGGGGATTCTCCTTTTTCTTTATTATCAACACCTGTGCCTTCTACACAGATGTCAATTGCACTTGCTGATAAGGAAGCGTTTTGCGAAAAACCAAGTCGGCTTTAACGGTGGTAACAGACGGCGTTTTCATGCCGCGCAGCTGATTGGTAAGCAGCGCCACCGTTGTAATGCATAAGGATTCAATGTTCTGGTCTACGCTGGTAAGTTCAGGCGTGGCAAATAGTGACAGCTTTGAGTTGGAATACCCAACCACGCGAAGCTGTTCAGGAACGCCAATGCCGTTTGCGTTTGCATACTTCAGTACACCTACCGCCAGTTCATCCTCGGTGGCCAGAAGGCCGTCAAAATGAATGCCGTTGCTAATAAGCGTCGAGACTTTCTCGCCAATTTCCTGAATATCGGTAGTGCACTCGCAGATGTTTGCATCACGTACAGGCAGGCCGTGATCCATAAGCGCCTTTTTGTATCCCTCAATCTTCTGCAAATCTGAATAGGTGTTGGAATAATGCAGCACCACTATATCCCTGCTTCCGGAGCCCAACAGCGCCTTCGTGGCCGAGTAAGCGCCGTCAAAATCATCGCAGCATGCGCAGTACACATTGGGTATATTGTTCAGGCGGCCATTGATCAGCCATACGGGCGTGGTTTGCGCTGCGCTGAGAATGCAAAGATTGTTTTTAACGTTGCTCTCAATGAAAAACGAGCCGACAATGATGATGGAATCTACGCGGCGGTCCAGCATTGCCTGAATGGAATGCTCCTTCTCGCGCATGTCATATCCAACGCAATACAGGAGTGAGTCGAAGTTTTGCTTCCTGAGTTCCCTTTGCAAATACCCCATGGCAAACTGCAGGGACGGACACGCATCCGGGTCAGCCGGGTCCACGCACAGTATGCCTACAGTGCGCATCGTATCCAGACCAAGGCCGCGGGCAAAGGCGTTGGGCGTGTAGTTCTTTTCACGTATCACGGACATCACTTTTTCCCGCGTTTTTTCCGTCACGTTGGGATTTCCGTTCAGAACGCGGGATACCGTCGCCACCGAAACATTTGCAAGCTTCGAAATATCGTGAATCGTCACACTAATCTCCTGTCTTCTGCATAAGCATCAGATACCGATACCCGCTGGCAAGATTTTGAAAACATTTTGTAACTAGTTACATTTCCGATATCGTGATTATATAGGGACGTCATCTTTTTGTCAAGCGGGAAATATTATGCCAAAAAAAGGGTATCAATTGCCGTATGGCTGTAAACAAGTGGTCAATGCCTGTTTGGAGCAACAAAAAAGCCCGGAACTGCTTGCAATTCCAGGCTTTCCTTATGTCTATACCGACATTGGTGATATAAATACACGGGGAGCTGTGATATGTGTAATCTTTATGCTGCGTGCACAGGGGTATGCAAGATTACACGCATACAACGTTCGGGTACAATGAACACAAGGGACCATCCCCCATGTCAATATCAAAGCGACAAAAAGGCGTTACGCTTGACCATCTTATCCCTTGAGCCCCTCCGTGCTGATGCCCTCCACCAAGTATTTCTGACAGAAGATGAAAATCAGCATGATGGGGAGGAGGGATAGGGTAGACATGGAAAACATCGAACCCCAATCAGAGCCGGAGTTGGGATCGGAGAACATCTTCAGGGCGATGGACACCGTGTATTGGCTCGGTGCATTCAGGTAGAGAAGTGAGGCAAGAAAGTCGTCCCATCTCCACATAAAGGAAAAGATGGCGCAGGTGACGAGGGCCGGTACTATCAGCGGCAGGATGATCCTTACGTAGATGCCGTACCAGGAGCATCCGTCGATTTTGCCGGCCTCATCCAACTCCCGGGGAATGCCGGTGATGAACTGAATGATCAGAAAGATAAAGAAGGCGCCACCGAAAAAGCTTGGAACGACCAGGGGCAAAATGGTGCCCACCCAGCCTAACCGGTGGAAGATGATGTATTGCGGGATCATGATGATTTGGAAGGGCAGCATCATACTTAAAAGCATCATGCTGTACCATATTCTACGCCCCTTAAAGCGCAGGCGCGCAAACCCAAAGGCGATGAAAGGGGAGGAAATCAGCGTTCCGAAAGTTGACAACAGTGAAATGACAAAGGAATTTTGGAAGAATGTTGAGAACCCGTAACCCGCAAAGCCCTTCCAGCCATTAACGTAGTTATAAGTGATGAAATCCTTGGGGATCAGGCTGCTGGCGTTGTTGAAAATCTCACTGGCGGGTTTGAATGAGCTGGCAACCATCCATAAAAGTGGATAGACCATCACAAAACCCAAGAAGACAACACAAATATGGTAGATCGCCCGGACGAAGCCCTTCCGTGTCTTGTAGGACATCTGCTTGGAGCGGGGAGCCATGTGCGCGAGGTGCTTTTCTGCTGCGTTCATACGGATTCTCCCCTCTCTTATTCTGAGGCCCTGTAGACCCATCTGCCGGAGCTTTTAAATATCAGCGCCGTGAGCAGCGACACGACGAAAAGCATAAACCAAGCCATGGACGCGCCGTAGCCCATCTCAGAGAACTCAAACGATCGCCTGTACATGTATACGGCGTAGAAAAGGGTGGAATCCAGTGGCTTCCCGTTTGTAATCACATAGCTCTGTGTAAAGGCCGTGAAGGCGTTGATAGTCTGCTGTATAAGGTTAAAGAAGATTACCGGGGTCAGCATGGGCAGTGTGATTGAAACAAACTGCTTGGGCTTGGAGCAACCGTCCACCGTCGCCGCTTCATAGAGGGAGGTGGGGATTTGCTTGAGCCCGCCAAGAAAAATCAGCATGGATGAACCGAACTGCCAGACCGACAGCACGATCAATGTCCAGATGGCGGTGTTGGGGCGGCTTAGCCAGCCGATTTGGCTGTCAATGCCAACAAGCCCCAAAAGGCTGTTGAAGACGCCATCCACGGCAAACAGGCGCTTCCATAATACCGCCACAGCTACGCTGCTTCCCAGGATCGAGGGCAGATAATATACCGCGCGGTATAAGGCAGTCAACCGCGTGCCACGGTAGAACAATACCGCGATGAACAGTGCCATTGCCAGCTTGAGCGGTACGGACACGCCTGCATAGAGCAGCGTCACCCGGAAACTCTTCCAGAAGGTTGGGTCCTGGGTGAACATGCGCACATAGTTGTCGATGCCAATATAGGCCGGGCTGGAGAGGATGTCATACCTCGTGAAAGACAACACAAGGGACATAAGGATGGGCGCTATGGTAAAAGCGAGCAGCCCGATAATAAATGGCATGATAAACACATATCCTGCTACTTGCTCCCGGTTAAGAAAGGCGGCGGCACCGCCGTAATTCTTTGTTGGGCCCCCTTTTTTCATGAAGCGACCATTCCTTTCAGAGGAATAATCCGGCAATGCGCGGGATGAAGCCGGCACACCGGTGGCAGATAGGCCCTGCGGCAACCGTATGCCGCAGGGCTGAAACGGGATGCGAGGTTACGGGTTTGCTTTGGTGAGAATGCTCTGCGCTTCGGGCAGGAAACGGGCCGCGGCATCCTCGGGTGAGATTTCGCCATAGCGAACAAGGTCAGTGAGGTCGTCCAACAGCTTGTTGACTTCGTTGGTACCATTTGGCTGCGGCGGGTCGAAGGGGACGGCCACCTTGGTCACCTCGGCGATGAAGGCGAACACCCTCTGCTGCACGTCTTTCAACTGCGGCCTCAGGTAGTCGGCCATTTTGGAGGACACGGGCACGCCGCGCTCGGCCTGCAGGATATCCTGCGCCCGTTCGCTGTTGGTGAAGTAATCAATGATGCGGGCGGCCTCCTCCTTGTGCTGGGAGGACGAGGTGATGCTGAAAAATTGCGAGGGCCGCAAATACATGCTCTCCTGCGTCGCGTCAGCTACCGTAGGATACATGACCATGCCCAAGGTGTCGTCCATGGGCGCTTCATAAGCGGCCATCTGGTTGGAGCCACCGGGATAGAAGTTCCAAGATTTTCTGGTACTCAAGGAGCTGTTCTCAACACCCGCGGTGGTGTCCTCCTGCATGACGTCCACGGACACGGCCCATTCGCTGTCGATGGTGTCCTTAACCTGCTTGAAGTACTTCAGCACCGTCTCTTTGCTGGCGCCGATTGTATTGGTCTGCGGATCAAGGTAGAGTTCTCCCACGTCGCGGCACATCATCTGCATGGAACCGCCGCCTGCTGGTGTCATACCGCGAATGCCGGTCGCTTTGTAAACCTTGTCGTTGAGATCCATGACATCCTGATATGTAAGGCGGAGCGGAATCTCCACACCGGCCTCCTTGGCGAGGTTGGTATTGTAGAGCATGCCTACGGCGTTCACGCCGGCGCACAGCGCGTACAGCTCGCCATCAAAGGTGCCGGTAGCCAGGATGCTCTCGCTTACATCGTCCACGTTCAGATTGCCGGCCTTGATCTGCTCGGTCAGGCTCGCCAGTTGGCCTTTGGCATGATACTGGGCGATGTACATGTAATCCTGCTGAATGATATCGGGCAGGTTGTTGGATGCGGCCTGAGTAGCCAGCTTGTCCCAATAGCCGCTCCAGTCGGTAAACTCCGCTTCAATCTTGACATGAGGATTCTCCTCCATGTAGGCGTTCAGCATAGCGACGGTTCCGTCGTTGCGCAGCTGATTGCCCCACCAGGCGATGCGGATGGTGATCTCCTCAGGCTTGCTCTCCGCGAAGCCTCCGGCGCTTAGGCTGATGCCCAGGAGCACCGCCAGCAGGACCGCGGTGGCTTTTTTCCATGACCTAACGCTTGTCATGACTGTTCCCTCCATCTCATATTTGGTATCGATCAGTCCATTTTCATGAACCTTGACACCTTATGTAATCAATTATAGTAAATTCGCACAAAAAAAACAGCTACAAAACCGATGCGTGATGTTAAAAAAACCTACTTTCTTCAAAAACATTCCCATTTGGCACAATTTCTGTTATAAATAAGCTACTAGGATAATTGTCTAAAAGATGGAGACAGAACATGACAAACCTGCACACCAACCGGCGCGGCTTCCAAAATATGAGCATCCGGCGAAAGCTTCTGACCATCATGCTTGTGTCGATTTTGCTCATCTGCTGCGTATCACTGGGCGGCTTTCAGTTGGTCATCCTCAACTACAACCAAATGATTTACACCCAGACGGCGAGCGCGTTGAACGTAATAGCCGACAAGGTCGGCGCGAGGCTTGACACGCTGATGGAGATATCGCTAAATATCGCGGTCAACAAGGAGTTTCAAAATGATCTGGCCATGGTGAATCAGCAGCTGTTTACTGCAGCCGACGGCACCGCCAGATCACGGATAACGAGCCTGCTCTATTCAACCTTTCACAGCGATTTGATCTCGATTTCAGTGATTCCATATGCAGGCAATCGCATCGTTGTCGGCGCTGTATCCTCCCAGGAAAGCAATACTGTACTCACAAGGGCAGCGGCGCTGGCCGCGGAGGCGAAGGGCGCGCCGGTATGGCTGTCTACCGGCCGCACCGATGCGAGCATGATCTGCGCCAGAGAAATACGCAACGTCACCAAGCCCTTTTTGGAGCCAATGGGGCTTTTGCTGCTGCGTGTAAATCTTGGCAGAATCGTCCGTGAATCGGCTGAACCCATCCTGTCCGGGGCGTACGATATTGCCATCAACCAATATGACGAGCTTGTGTATCCTTACGCCGAAAGCGACGAAGATGTCCTTGACGAATCCATCTTTGATGGCGACGAGCGCTTCACAATCGTCCGAACAAACGGCGGGCTGCGGTTTGTCACACGCTCGTACGTTCGGGCATTCCGGCTAAGCTGGAATCTGGCGCTTGGCGTTCCGTACGATGATGTGTTTCGCACCCTGATTGTCGCCAACATATCGTTTGTGGCCGGGCTCTTGGGGGCGGCTGTGCTGGCGATGCTATTCTCACGGCGCATGCTGGCCGGCATTAGCCAAAGCATACAGCTCCTCACCAGCAAGATGAACCGGGTGCAGAGCGGTGATTTGACGCCCTATCCCAACCCAATCACCCTGGACGGCGATGAGCTTGGCCTCCTCAACACGCATTTTGACAAGATGACCGCCGATTTCAAACAAGTCATAGATGATAATTACGTCAAGGCGCTATTGCTGACCCAAACCCAACTCAAGGCACTGGTGCAGCAAATCAACCCCCACTTTCTCTACAATTCCCTGGATTCGATCAACTGGTTCGCGCGCCGTGGAGAGGGGAAAGCCGTTTCTTCCATCGCACAGGCACTCGGAAGCCTTTTGCGCTGCACCATCTCCGAGAACGAGGATTTAATCCCTTTGAGGCGGGAGCTTGCTATCCTTGACAGCTATCTGCGCATTCAGAGAATTCGGTTCCCGGATACGCTTAAAGTGGACACGCAGGTAGACGAGGCGGCATTAGACGCCCTGATTCCTAAGATGAGCATTCAGCCTCTGGTGGAAAATGCCATCGTCCACGCCCTGGAGGAGAATGTCGGGGACTGCCATATCCGTATTCATGTGGTGATAGAGGATCAAATGCTACAGGTAGAGGTGGAGAACGACGGCTCTGAGATTGATGTGAACATAATGGAAAAGCTGCGGGATAAATCTGCTCAGCCCAAGGGACATGGCATTGGGCTGAGCAACATCGAAGCCCGCATTAAGCTGCTGTTCGGGGTGGAATATGGCCTCAAGCTAAGAAATTCGGAGGACGGGGTGAACGTTTCCTTCCGTATTCCAGCAATGGTTCGTGACAAGGAACCTGCAGTCCATAAAACCACAGACCAAACGTACATAGGGGAGGATAACCAATGCTGAGCCTACTAATCGCGGACGATGAGAAAGTCATTAGAGAATCCCTGGTAGAGTGTCTTGACTGGGCGGCGATTGGCATCCGGGTTGTGGGATGCTGTGCGGATGGTCTGGAGGCTCTGGACGCCATTTTGGATGAAGCCCCCGATATTGTGATGACCGATATCAAAATGCCGGGATTGAACGGCCTGGATCTCATTGAAAAAATGCAGGGGATAGACCGTGATATTGAGTTCATCATTCTCTCCGGCTACAGGGAATTCGATTTCGCACATAAGGCAATCGAGCTTGGGGTGCGCCGCTATCTGCTCAAACCTGTGAGCGAAGAGCAGGTGCTGGAATCAGTCATGGATGCGGTGAGCAGCTGGGAAAAGAAGCGCTCGGTCAAAATGACCATAGAGGAGCACAAACAGCTGCAGTTGCAGGTAGGCCAGTATTACCGGCAACAGCTGCAGTATGCACTGTTTTGCGGTGAGGGCCCCGTGAAACAGGCGGTGGCCCCATATCTGGAACGTTTTCCCGGCCAGGGGAAAAGCAGTTTTGTCCTTGCCATCTCTGCCCTTACGCTGGATGAGGCGCGGCGGCTGGTGCGAATACTGACGCAGCCGTTAGCCGCGGCCGGGCTCTCTGCCGTAACCGATTTTTTGTTTGCCAAGGATACGCTGGTGGTCATCCTGAAAGGTATGGCATTGGGGGCTGATGCGCTGGCGAAGGAGCGCGCGGCCTCAGTGTCCGCCGCCGCCTCCGTTGCGGTGTTTGAAGGCGTCTCTTTGGAAGCCTGTGCGGAGCGGTTGCGCCAAGAATTGGTACTGAGCGCCCACATATACGCGCTGGATGAAAGCGGGTGCAGTTACCAGCTGCATAGCACCGTTCCCTCGCTGGATACCATGCAGCAGTTGCCGGAACAGCTGCTGGCCTTGACTCAAGAAGGAGAGAAGGAAAGTGCGGAAGCTCTTATCCGGGGATACTTCTCTTCGGTTGGAGCACTGCATACACTGCGGGCAATGGGTGCTTATCTGATCTCCGGCATATTGGTGCAAGGGCGGCTCCCCGGCGTGTCAGAGGGTAGATACGAGAGTATCTTTGAAGATATTTACCGGGAAGGCGAAAGAGACTCTTTGGTGGAAAAGGTTGTCAGGACCGCGCTTGCGCTCTTATGGGAAGAAAAAAGCGATAATCACTTGGTTCAGGCTGTAAAGACTCATGTCAGGAATAATTTGGCCGATTCATTCCTGTCACTCAAACAGATTGCTGATCATCATATCCACGTAAATGCAGATTATCTCAGCCGACTGTTTGTTCAAAAGACCGGGGAGAAATTTTCTCATTATCTCAACCGTAAACGGGTAGAAATAGCCAAGCAGCTGCTTCAGGCGGATTCCAGCAAGGTGTACCAAGTCGCCGAACAGGTAGGCTTGGGGCACAACCCACGCTACTTCGGACAGGTCTTCAAGAAGTACACCGGGATGACGCCGTCTGCCTATGCGGAAAGACA
>JAEWNM010000251.1 GCA_023392755.1 Bacillota bacterium | reverse complement strand
GTGTAGGACATATAGTTGAACACAAACAGGTACTGCCCTTCCGCGGGCCGGACGGGAGCAGAGGATGCAACCTGTACACCCGCAACCCGGCTCAAATCGCTGCGCACAAGCCGGACAAGCTCCGCCTGATCATTCCCCCTGCCATATTTCACATACAGCGCCGCGGTGGCAAAGTACCTGTCCACCAGTGTCTGCAAAAACACCGCGCTGGTCGATTCCGGCGTGCCCGCCGTATAGATCGCCATATCTTCGCCGGCCATAAACGCCTGGGTAAACCCCTTGGGAATCTTCACAGCGTATTCCACCGAGTGGAAGAAAAGCGCGTCTTGAAGCGCGTCGCCCCCGGCGCCCACGTCCTGAAGCGAAACGTGTTCCGAGAAATATACCATGAACCCCGCCAGGAGGGGACTTGATTCATCCTCGTTGATGACGGCGACCCTGGGCGAGGAAGCGGAGAAAGAAGCCGACTGCGGCGTTGCCACATTGGAGTAAAATGCGGAGACGATAAAAGTCATCAGCAGGAAGATCATCACATACATGATCAGCTGCCCCCGGTTGCTGCGGATGACCTTGAAGTAGACCTTAAAGACTTGCATATTTGCGCCTCCTTATGGCACGGTAAATCAGCAGGCAGAACAGCACGGAGAAGGCGGCAAGAAGACCCACATTCAGCCAGAACCGCCCATGGTCCGCGTAGTAGTACAGGGCATAGAAGCCGTCGGCCACCAGCGTGGCCGGATTGATATAGGCTGCCGGCGGGAAAGCCTTGGCTACAATATACTTCATTTCCACAAACATCAGCCCGGAGAAAAACGACAGGATCATGCTGACGGAAATAAGGATGCCGGTGGTCACCCCCTCGCTCTTGCGCCCGATGGCAGCTACCGCCGCGCCGAAGGTGACACCCATCAAGCTGCCAACAAAGCTCAACAGCAGAACATAGCCGGTTTGATTTCCAAAATCTATACCCAGTGCAAAGCGCATAAAGGCGAGCAGTATCAGGATTTCGCAATACTGTATGAGCAGGCCGGCAGACAAGCCGGCCAGAAACACCTTGAGCTTGTGGATGGGGGCAACGCTGACTCTGGCCCCCTGGGCCGACAGGTTGGCCTGTATATCCATAACCTCCTGTTCGCCCCAGAAGCTGCCATACATGCAGGCCATGGCCAGCAGCGCATAAAAATAGGCCAGCAGCGTATCCGGTTCGGGAATACCGGTCAGGGGGGTGGTGTACGACCTACGGGCAGACAGGTCACCTATCAGCCCGCTGAAGGCAGCGGCAGGATTTTGCTTCAAAATCGTTTCCGCCGTTTGTCTCATCTGCAGGTATCCGTCCAGAAAGGTTTTCAATACTGTCTGATTCAGGCCGGATGCGGACACCACCGCGTGGAGCCCGCCCTCAGCGTTCACATATCCCGCAACGGAACCCGAGCCCAGCAGCTCACGGGCCTGCTCCATATCAACGGAGGCGACTGAAAACAATGCGTCTTCCCCCGTGGATACGGCCTGCAATACGCTGCGGAACACGGTGTCCGCCCGATAAGCCTCATTGTCTACCACGGCAATGGGTATCTTCAGAAAGGTACCGGCGGTATAAAGGTTGGAAAATGTCATGCTGAAGAACACCGAGAGCAGGATGGGAAAGAGCAGCGTCCAGAAAACCATTTCCCGGTTGCGCAAAAGATACTTCAGCCGGTAAGAAAATACATGGCGGAACATAGCGATCCCCTCCTAATCCCGCAGCTGTTTTCCCGTGATCTCCAGGAAAACGTCGTTCAGGGTAGGCAGCACGGAATATACCTGACCGAAAGAAATATTGTTTACCTTCAAGCAATCCAAAAGATGCACCAGGTTGCGGCTGCCGCTCAGGAATTTCACCGTCAGCTCCCGCCCGTCGTACTCTGCGGAGTTAAGCCCCGGCAGCGCGCGGATGCATGCCATAGCATCGCTGCCAAGGCCCAGCGCCTCCACGGTGACCTTTTCCCCCACTTTGATCATGGACTTCAATTCTTCCTTGGTGCCAAGGGCAATCACCTGCCCCTTGTCCATGATGGCGATGCGGGAACATATCTGCTCCACCTCCTCCATGTAATGGGAGGTGTAAACAATGGTGGCCCCCTCACGGTTCAGCCGCTGGATGCCCTCCAGGATGCTGTTGCGGCTTTGGGGGTCAACAGCCACGGTGGGTTCATCCAATATAATCAGCTTGGGCTTGTGGGCGATGCCGCAGGCAATGTTCAGACGGCGCAAAAGCCCGCCGCTCAGTTTTTTGGGGAAGAATTTGCGAAAATCCTGAAGCCCGACAAATGCGATGGCTTCTTCCACCAGGGAGGCTCTTTTCGCTTTATCCCGTATATACAGGCCGCAGAAGTAATCGATGTTTTCCAGAACGGTCAGCTCGTTGAACACCGCCACATTCTGCATAACGATGCCGATGTCCCGCTTGATGTCATAGGATTCGGGCGTCATGCTTTTGCCAAATACGCGGATGTCGCCTTTGTCGTACTTAAGCAGCGACAGCAGGCAATTGATTGCGGTGGTTTTTCCGGAGCCGTTAGGGCCCAGAAGCCCGAAAATTTCCCCTTCCGCCACCTGAAGGCTGAAATGATCCAGCGCGATTAAATCGCCATAGCGTTTGACAAGATTGCCAATGGAAATGACCATGATTGTTCCCCTCCTTGTTCATGAACATTATAGGCTGTTTGACTGGCGCATAACAGTGAGGAACAGCCAAATGCCATATGACATTTGTCATACCCGCCGGACATGCTTTGCGCTTGTGCGCAGTAAAAAATGAGCGTACAATGGATGCAAACGGAAGGAGGGGCACCTGTGCAGGAGCTGATGGACAAGGGCTTTATTATGGCGTGCTGCCTTGCCGCGGGGCTTTCGCACAGCGCCGAGCCGGTATTGGCCGTGCCCTTCATCGTCGCAGTGCTGGCAAGCGCCGGAAACAGCTACCGGGAACTTCCCTGGCTGAGGTATGGAAGCGTTTGTGTGCTGTTTCTGTCAACATTCCTGCAGCCTGCCTTTATACTGTTCGCACCGCTTTATCTGTATGATGTCTTTCTTACGCGGCAGGCTTGGGCCGCCTTGCTTTTGCTTCCCTCCATGGCCTTTGCTTTCCCCACCGTCGGCCTTTCATTGGCCGTGCTTGTCCTGCTGTTTTCCTGCGCGGCCTTTTTGCTAAAAAGAAAAACGGTGCGGCACGGACAGTTGCTTGTCAGCCACAACCGCCTTCGCGACAGCGCGGCGGAGCTTGCCATGAAGCTGGAAAGCACCAACCGGGAGCTGAGGCTGCACCAGGACGAACAGGTGCATACCGTCCGGCTGGCGGAGCGCAACCGCATTGCCAGAGAAATTCACGATAATGTGGGCCACCTGCTGTCCAGCGCCATGCTGCAGCTGGGAGCGCTCTTGTCCTTGCCCCAGGCGGAAGGATTGCGTGAGCCGCTGCTCACGCTGAAGGACACGCTATCCCAAGGCATGAACAGCATACGCCAAAGCGTGCACGGGCTGCATGACGAGTCTGTGGACCTGCAGGAAGAGCTTTCTTCCCTGGTCCGCAGCTTTACTTTTTGCCCTGTATCGCTGGATTACGATGTGGAAACGAACCCTGACAGAAGAATCAAATATGCCTTCCTGGCGGTGGTAAAGGAAGCACTGTCCAACATAGCCCATCATTCCAGCGCCACAGCCGCCACCGTCACCGTGCGGGAGCACCCGGCGCTGTATCAGCTGGATATCCGGGATAACGGTGAAAACGCCGTCTATGAGCCGGACAAAGCCGGCGGCATCGGCATCGCCAACATGACGGACAGGGTGACCGGCCTGAACGGACGCATTCTGATTTCGGCGGAAAAAGGCTTTCACATTTTCATCTCCATCCCTAAGGAGGTGCAATCATGAAGATTGTGATCGTGGACGACGACAAGCTGGTATGTTCCTCCCTGAAAATTTTGCTGGAAGCCGGCGGGCAAATGATTGTAGCCGGTATGGGGCACGACGGGCCGGCGGCTGTTGGGCTGTATGAGCAGCACCGGCCGGATGTGATGCTTATGGATATCCGCATGGGCGCAAGCACCGGGCTTGACGCGGCGGAGGAGATACTGCGCCGCCATCCGGATGCGAAAATTTTATTCCTGACCACATTCTCAGACAATGAATACATCATACGGGCGCTGAAGATCGGCGGGAAGGGATACCTGCTCAAGGAGGATTTCGAATCCATTGCCCCGGCCATCATGGCCGTGAACGCCGGTCAGCATGTGTTCGGCCAGCCTGTGATGGATAAGCTGCCGGGCTTGATGGGGCAAAAGGAAAAAGCGCCGGCACCCGCCTCCCTGAGTGAAAAGGAGGAGCAGGTGCTGGCGCTGGTTGCCCAAGGGAAGAACAACCGGGAGATAGCCGCCGGGCTGTTTTTGAGCGAAGGCACAGTGCGCAACTATATCAGCCTGCTGCTGGAAAAGCTTTGCCTGCGCAACAGAACAGAGCTGGCGATCTATCATTACAGGAACAGATGACTCATACCTTTTGGCACAGTATGCCGATGACGTGGGAGTTTTCGGTCAGCGGATCGCCTTTGAGGCTCCCCCATACTGCCCGGACGGCAAAGCCGCCCGTCTGCAGCTCCTTTCCGATGGTTTCCGGAGAGTAAAAGGTCTGCCAGATACGGTAAACCGACACATCCTCATCCAGCACCGCCGCCATGTCGCAAAGAACTGACTGATCGGGATAGAAGTACGTTTTTTCCATGACGATGTAGGGATGGCCCCGCCAGAAGCCTTTTTCTTCCGCGCGCCAATGGTCGGCTGCCCCTTGCTGCCTTTGTGAAAAGGCATAGAGGCTCGGCACATCCAAAGCAAACCACCCCCCGGGCGTTAGCGCCTGATGGATGTTATGCAGAAGGGATGTACGGTCTTCCGGCTTGAGCACGCCATAATCCTGGGAGATCATAATCGCTGCCTGGTAAAGCCCGCTGCCGAAGGGTTTCACATAGCTTGCATTTATGAAGCCGGCGTTTTCGCCTGCACATATCCCCCTGGCATACGCCAAAGAGTTTTCCGACCGGTCAATGCCTGTCATCCGGTAGCCCTTGCTTGAAAGTTCTCGGCAGTATAGGCCCGGCCCGCAGCCCAGGTCGACGATAGCCGCGCCTTTTTGCAGCCCCATCGCTTGGGGCAAATGGCGGCAAATGGCTGCTATGGTGTCCGGCTTGTAGCTGGCGGCATCCGTATCCGGCGCCAGATGCGCTTTGAGCATTTCCCCGGCGATGTGATGATCGGTCCATAGGTCGGCCCCCAAGGCATAAAGGGGCGGACAGGCAAGTTCGTTTATCCAAGTCCTGATGGGAAGCATATTGATTCCTCCATTGTTTTAGTGCGACAGCAAACGAAAAAAGGGACCCGTCAATGCGGTATCCCTTTTACATAGCAAAAAGGATACCGCCTTTGAGAAAGAACGCGCAGGTACAACAAAACAAGCCTTGATGCCGTATGCTTGTGTTGATTGCCCGCGCTTTCTTTCTTTTCCAGAAAGCGCAGCGTACTGCACCTTCCGGACGGTATCCCTCCAATAACGATATTTCGTTTGCTGTCGTATTCATCATAACAATGCGCCGCATCGATGTCAATACCCGCGCATTGATTTGCGTGAATTTCACCTGCCGGCTGCCACATAGGGCACGACGCTGCCGCCGTAAGGCATTACATAAACGTCCTTCCCCCGCATATCCAGCTTACTTGCAAGCTCGGAAACATTGCCATAGGCCTCCAGCGCCATGGGCGCGACCACATCAGGCGCAAGCCGTGTCAGCATCAGCACCCGTGCCTTTGCAATGGCCTCGCACGCGGCATAGAAGATATACCCGGATATGGTGAACCCTTCCCGCAGCGCATCGTCGAGCCTGCCTTCCTTAAGCGGCACGATCCAGTCAAAAAACGAGGGGGCTCCCCCGCCTTCCCGGCATTCGGCAATAAAGACCAGCGTTCCGCCCTCTTTCAGCGCCTGGGAGGCGTTGAGGAGCGTCTTAACGGCCTGATAGAGGTTGATATCCTTGGGGTAGCCGCCGCAGCTTGCGATCACCACATCCGCCTTTTTTGCAATGGGCAGACCAAACAGCGCATGCACCATGCGGTAGCTTTCCTCCCAGGCATGCAGCCAATGGCCGCAACAAAGCGCGCAAAGCTCCTGGCGGCTGTTGACCACCAGGTTGATGCCAAAGGCGGGATTAGCCCATTGCGCCGCCTCCACCATATCCTCATGGACAGGGTTCCCTGAAAGAATGCCCATGCCGATTTTGGGGTTGGACCTTTTTTCAGCCGGGTCAAGGGAATGTATGTGGTTTTGAAAAATGGTTTCCTCTGCGCTGATGCCTGGCAGTATGCTCTTTCGGCCGCCGCCGAAACCGGACATCAAATGGTGCACGGTGCCGCCAAGCAGGATTACCTTGCGGCCTGTTGCCAGTGGATTGACCCGTACAACGGTGCCCCGTGATGTAACGCCCAGTGTGACCAGTTCACCGTTGCAGTCGTGATTTACGACCTGAAAGCGCTTGTACACCTGCGGGGAAACCAGCATTTCAAGCTCCTGCGCCGTTTGCGGCCTATGGGTGCCAAGGGCCACCAGAAAAACGATATTCTCTTCCCTAACGCCCATTTCCCCGCACAGATAATCAGCCAGCAGCGGGCATATTCTATCCTGGCGCATCGAGTATCTGGTAATGTCGCTGATGATGACCGTCACCTTGTCATCGCGCCTGATAATCTCCTTAAGCGGCGGCGAACCGATGCAGTCGGTTGTCACCGCCCGCAAAAAGGCCGCCTGCAAATCTGAGACGACAGGGGTGGGATGTTCATTCAAAACCGCAACCGAAGCAGCGCCCTCAAGGCACAGCCGAACCTCCCCTTCGCCGTACTTCAAATCAACATGCATGGGCCCGCCTCCTTCATACTGCCGCCGCAGGCAGAAAAAAGCCGTGGAGGCACTCCCCCACGGCCCGAAAATCATTTCTTCAGGGAATCCAGCGCGGCATTCACCGCCTCCACCACGCCCTTGGAGGAGAAGGTAGCCCCGGCCACGGCGTCAATGTTCTCGCCCACCTCAAAGGGGCCAGTCTTGCCGATGAACTGGGCGATGAACGCTTCATCCTTCACCTTGGTGCCAAGGCCCGGGGTTTCGGCAAAGCTGGCATTTTCGCCGACCGTCATGGTCAGTATCTTACCTGTTTCGTCCACGGTGATTACCACTTCGATGGGGCTTTCAAAGCCCTCCCTGGTGGCGCTGGCGGTGCGTCCCTCCGGCGCGGATGTCGCCTCAGGCGGGAGGTCAGGTGTCGCTTCGGGAGCGCCGCTCAAAACAGTCAATGCTTCGTTGACGCCATTTACCACAGCCGTGGAGGTTACGGTAGCTCCGGATATGGCATCCACATCAGACCCCAGCACAATACTGCCCTTTTTGCCAATAAACTGCGCTGTAAAGCCTTCCTCTTTGGCTTTGGTGCCCAGCCCTTCCGTTTCCGCAAACTGGTCTCCGCCCACAGACACGGCGGTGATAGCGGCTTTTTCATCCACAGTGACCGTCACGTCAATCTTGCCCGCAAAACCATCAACCGTTACGGTGTATGTCTTACCCTCCGCTGACGCGGTTTTTGTCTCAGCCAGGGTCTGCGCCGCCGGCTCGCCTTGCAGGCTTTGAAGCGCCGCGTTCACGGCCTCCACCACGCCCTTGGAGGAAAAGGTGGCCCCAGCCACAGCGTCAATATTCTTGCCCACTTCAAAGGGGCCGGTTTGTCCAATGAACTGATTGATGAATTCCTTGTCCTTTATTCTGGTGCCCAAGCCCTCGGTCTCGTCGAAGCTGGCGTTTTCGCCCACAGTCATACCGATGATTCGGTCGGCATCATCCACGATGATAACCACCTCGATGGGGCTTTCGTACCCTTCCTTGGTAGCTTTTGCGCTGCGTCCTTCGGGAACGGGCGTAGGTTCGGGAGCGGGCTCCGGCGTTGCAACGGCTTCGCCGCGCAGCGCAGCCAGCGCCTCATTCACGCCGTTCACCACCGTTTTGGAAGTAATGGTGGCACCGGAGACACCATCCACATCCACACCCAGCGCAAGCTTGCCGCTCTTGCCGATAAACTGATCGGTAAAAGCCGGCTCCTTCGCCTTGGCCCCATAGCCGGGTGTTTCGGCAAATTGCTCACCGCCCACGGTAATGGCTGAAATGGCATCGCTGTCATCCACCGTAACGGTGATTTCCACCGGGCCGCCAAAGCCATCTTTCACGACGGTGGCGGTTTTGCCATCCACTTTCACATTTCCGGTATCTCCTGAATCAAGCGTGATGCCCGCGGCGGATGCCATGAAGCTTCCCGCCTGGTTGACACCCAGCACCACCGCGTTGGAGGTAATGGTGGCGCCGGATATGGCATCCACGTTATCCCGAAGCTTGGCGGGCAGCGCAAGCCCTTTGAACTGGTCTGTAAAGCCGGCTTCCTTTGCTTTGGAGCCAAGGCCCGCCGTTTCAGCAAAGCTGGTGCCGCCCACGGAGATGCCGGTAAGCGTACCGGTCAGGTTCATACCGGCGACAACTTCGATAGGGCCGGCGTAACCCTGCACCGTAGACTGTGCCACATAGCCTATCGCCTGGCCACCCTTCAGCCCGCGGTAGCCGCTGTCAACGCCGCTCCCCTCGGTCACCTGAAGCGGCTCAAAAGTATCCGCATCGCTAAGCACGGCCTGGCGGGCGGCATTCGCCCCCTCCTGACTCCGCTGCTCAATGGCGCCTTTTGTCAATTCATTGGTCCCCGCCAGCGCAAGGGCCGCCACCAATGATACCAGGAACAGCACCAGCCACCCCTGCGGTTTTTTCGGCGCCTTTTTCTCCATGCTCGTATCCCTCCTGCACAATTTGCCTATAGGATGGCACGTCAATCATTTTTGTTCAATCTTTGCAAAACAGCAAAAAAGAGCAGCGCCGATATCAGCACCACACCGGGGCAACAACAACCGCATCACGGCTCTATTCCGGTGTTACCCCCTGCATTTTTACCATATAAGACGGCCTGCATTTACGGCCTTCCGTACGCAGGCATTATATCACGCGTTTTTTTTGACTGTCAATTGTGTTTGCAGATTTTCGCGTCAAAGTTCATCCGCAAGGAATCAAATATGGTCACAATGTAGTAATTGACAGATTATCTTTGCAGAATTTGTCTATTTGTCGTTAATTTATCTTCAGATTCCTTGTTTAGTTATTGACAAAGCTTTCGCCTCCTTTTACAATGGTGTTGCATAAGAGTCATGGGCGCATGACAAAAACAAATTATGGAGGAATATCCAATGCGTAACAAGATCGCCCTTCTTTTGGTCGTCTGCATGGTTACCATTCTTGCCTTCACCGCGCTTGCTTCGGCCGAACCCAAACTTGGTCAGGTGCAGTATGCAGCCCATGGAACCAAGGCTTTCTGCGTAGCAACCGTTATCGTGGACGGAGACAAGATTGTTGACGCCCTGCTTGATGAATTCCAGTTTGTTGATCCGGCCGCTTATTCCCTCACCGTGCCCAACCCCGACACCTTCAAGAATGCCGACGGTTTTGTGCTGGTTCCCAAGCGCGCCAACACCGAGACCTACAGCGCCAACATGGCCAGCAAGGGCGGCGCGACCCAGCCCCTTCTGACCTCCTATGAGGCCATTGAAGCGTTTGTCACCGGCAAGACCATTGCCGAAGTGGAAGCCGTTATCGCCGACCTGACCACCAAGCTGGAAGGCAAAGAAGAAGCCGACAAAAAGCCCATCATCATGGACACCGTTTCCGGCAGCACCCTGACCGATACCCTGGGTTACCTCCAGGCTCTGGTCGCCGCCGCCAAAGCTGCCCAGTAATCAATTCTACATAAACGCACAGTAAAGCGCCTGCCCGTTGGGCAGGCGCTTTACTGTATCAACAAAGTGGCTATTGCCACTTTGTTGAGCTTTTCCCTCGCTACACCGCAAAAGGCTACGCCTTTTGAGGCCGTTTGCTCAGGCAAGGAAGGAATTTTTACAAAATTCCTCGCAAACCTCCGCACATGTCGCTGGTTTGCGATCTAGAATCGGAGGCTCCGTAGCCGAAGCGCCGCCTGTGGCGGGTGAAGCGAGGCGGAGGAGGCTGGCGAAACAAGCGATGGGGGAGCCTTAACCCCGCAACCGCCAGTGGCGGATTAAGGAGGGGTAAAGGAGGCTGACGAAACAAGCCGTGGGAGCGGTAGTGAACCACGGCGCCGATTGAGTCAGATGGGAGTAGCGAACCAGCGCGCCGATTGAGCCAGATGGACTTCGGCCCTCCGATACCTCCCTGGGTTTTTGATGGTCTGAGCCGCCCCGCCTGTGGCGGGTGAAGCGAGGCGGAGGAGGCTGGCGAAACAAGCGATGGGGGCTCCGTAACCCCGACTCCGCCAGTGGCGGATTAAGGAGGGGTAAAGGAGGCTGACGAAACAAGCCGTGGGGAGCGGTAGTGAACCACGGCGCCGATTGAGTCAGATGGGAGAAGCGAACCAGCGCGCCCCTTGAGCCAGATGGACTTCGGCCCTCCGATACCTCCCTGGGTTTTTGATGGTCTGAGCCGCCCCGCTTTGGGACGGCCCCTTTTCATTGCATTTGAAACGCATCCAAATATGCTTGCGCGCTTTTGATACTTTCCTTCACCGCATCCGGAGCGGGGCCGCCGGGAACACCGCGCATCTGAACGCAGGTGTAAAGCGAAATGGCGTCAAACACATCCGCCTCAAAGGCGGGGTGAAACTCTTTAAGCTCCCCGAGGGACAGGTCCAGCAGCGCCTTGCCTTCCGTAAGGCAATGGGCCACCATCTGGCCCACCACCTTGTGGGCATCCCGGAAGGGCACACCCTTTTTGGTCAGGTAATCGGCGCAATCGGTAGCGTTGGCAAAGCCGCCTGCCGCGCCCTTTTCCATAACGGATGTCTTGAACTTTATCGTGGTGAGCATGCCGGTGAACACGGGCAGACTTTTGACAAGCGTATCCCTGGCATCAAAAAAGGCTTCCTTATCCTCCTGCATATCCTTGTTATACGCAAGGGGCAACCCTTTCATAACGGTCAAAAGCGCCAGCAGGTCACCGTACACCCGGCCCGTTTTGCCACGGATAAGCTCCGCCACGTCGGGGTTTTTCTTTTGGGGCATAATACTGGAGCCTGTTGAAAAACCGTCGTCCATCTCCACGAACTGAAACTCATTGGTGGACCAAAGTATCAGTTCCTCGCAAAACCTGCTCAAATGCATCATGGCAATGGAAGCGGCGGACATGTACTCCAGCAGAAAATCCCGGTCGCTCACCGCGTCCAGGGAGTTTTCGCTGATCTTCGAAAAGCCAAGAAGCTCCGCCACCCTTTTGCGGTTCAGCGGGTACGTTGTGCCCGCCAGGGCACCGGAACCCAGGGGCATCACATTGGCGGCATCGTATGCATGGCGGAACCTTAGCATATCACGCGAAAACATTTGAAAGTACGCCATCATGTGGTGGGCAAGGGTGATGGGCTGCGCCTTTTGCAAATGGGTGTAACCGGGCATCACGGTGTCCAGATGCGACCCGGCGATGCCAAGCAATGCTGAACAGAGATTTTTCAAAAGCGCGGCGGTTTCCCGGCACGCGTCCTTGGCGTACATACGCACATCCAGCGCCACCTGATCGTTGCGGCTGCGGCCTGTATGCAGGCGCTTGCCGGCTTCGCCGATGCGGGCGATGAGCAGCGACTCCACCTGCATGTGGATATCCTCGGCCTCCACCGAAAACAGGGCCTTCCCGGCCTCTATATCCGCAAGCACCGCTTCAAGCCCCGCCACAATGCTTTGGGCGTCGCCCTGGCTGATAATGCCCTGCTCCCCCAGCATGACGGCGTGGGCAATGGACCCGGCAATGTCCTGCTTGTACAGCCGCCGGTCAAAGGGCAGGCTGGAGTGGAAATCATCCACCATTACGTCTGTAGGCTTTGAAAACCGTCCGTCCCAAAGTTTCATAGGAAAATACGCCAAGGAAACCTTTTTGATAAAAGGTTTCCCTGGACCCTTTCTAAAAACTTATTTCTTTGCCTGCTTCACCATGGCCTGCACCTTCATCGGCAGGCCCAGCAGGTTGATGAACCCTTCGCTGTCGTGGTGGTTATACAGCGTTTTGCTGTCGCCAAAGGTGGCAATCTGCTCCAGGTACAGGCTGTTTTCGCTCTTTGTGCCCGCGGGGATAACATTGCCTTTGTACAACTTCAGTTTCACTGTGCCGGTAACGCTTTGCTGTGTGCTGTCAACAAAGGCGGACAGCGCCTCCCGCAGCGGCGTGTACCACATACCGTCGTATACCAGTTCAGCAAAGCGCACCGCCACCTGCTCCTTGTAGTGGGCTGTGGCCCTGTCCAGCGTAATGCTCTCCAGCTGCTTGTGGGCGGCGTAGAGAATCGTGCCGCCGGGCGTTTCGTACACGCCGCGGCTCTTCATGCCCACCAGGCGGTTTTCCACCAGGTCGGCAATGCCTACGCCGTTGCGGGCCCCGATTTCATTGGCCTTTTCCACCAGGGATACGGCGTCCAGCTTTTCGCCGTTGATGGCCGTGGGCACACCCTTTTCAAAGGCGATTTCCACGTATTCAGGCTTATCGGGGGCCGTTTCCGGCGTGACCATGGTCTGCAAAAGGTCGTCGGGCATCTCCTGGGAGGGATCCTCCAGTATGCCGCCCTCATGGCTTAGGTGCCAGATGTTTTTATCCATGCTGTAGGGTTTCTTTTTCGTTACCGGAACGGGGATGCCCCTTTCATTGGCATAATCAATGGCATCCTCCCGGCTCTTGATATCCCAGATGCGCCAGGGCGCGATTACCTGCATGAAGGGGTCGAAGGCTTTGATGGTCAGCTCGAAGCGAACCTGATCGTTGCCCTTGCCGGTGGCGCCGTGGCAGATGGCGGTGCAATTTTCCTTGTGGGCGGTTTCCACCAGATACTTGGCGATTACCGGCCTTGCAAAGCTGGTGCCCAGCAGATAGCTGCCCTCATACACGGCCCCGGCTTTCAGCGTCGGCCAGATGAAGTCCTCCACAAACTCCTTTTTCATGTCCACGATATACAGCTTTTCCGCACCGCTCTTCGCGGCCTTTTCATGCAGCGGAGCCAACTCTTCGCCCTGCCCCACATCCGCCGCCATGCAGACCACATCGCAATCGTAATTCTCCTTCAGCCAGGGGATGATGATGGATGTATCCAATCCGCCGCTGTACGCCAGCAACACACGCAGCTTAGCCATAATGATTCCTCCGCTCATATACAGCCCACCCGGGCCTGAATTTGGATGAGCATCAGTATATACCAAAATGCATGAAAATGCAATACCTGTTTATAAAAATACATAACCCCCCGTACGGCAAGGCGTCATCCGCCGCACCTGACGCAATAACCCCGGTGCACGCAGA
>JAEWNM010000239.1 GCA_023392755.1 Bacillota bacterium | reverse complement strand
GCGATGCCGGAGCCGTTGACATTGACGATGTCGGGATTAAGGCCCAATTCCCTAATGCAGGCCACCGCCTGGGCGGCAAAGGCCTCATTCAGCTCAATAAGGCCGATATCGGAGAGGGACAGGCCGGTCTTTTTTAGAAGTTTGCGGGTAGCGTCCACGGGCCCCAGGCCCATAAACTTGGGGTCAACACCGGCGCAGGCATAGTCCACCACCCTGGCCAGGGGCTTTGCGCCAAGCTCCGCCGCCTTTTCGCGGCCGGCGATAACCAGCGCGGCAGCCCCGTCGTTAATGCCGCTGGCGTTGCCGGCGGTAACAACGCCGCCGGGGTGCACAATGGGCTTGAGTCTGGCAAGCTTGTCAAGGCTGGTTTCACGGGGGTGCTCGTCGGTATCAAAGAGCGTTGTTTCGCCCTTGCTTTTGAGTTCCACGGGCACGATATCCTCCCTGAACAAGCCGCCGTCAATGGCAGCCCTGGCCCGCCGCTGCCCTTGCAGGGCATAGGCGTCCAGCTCCTCCCTTGTCAGGCCGTACCGCTGCGCGATATTCTCGGCGGTAACGGCGATGTGCGTCTTTTCGCCGGAGGTCGGCTCGCACAGCGCGGTGGTCAGCGCGTCCAGCACCGATAGCTCACTAACGCCCATGCGCATGCCCCAGCGCGCGTCCTGCAAGGTATAGGGGTAATTGGACATGCTTTCCGCGCCGCCGGCCAATGTGACCTGGGCGTCGCCCGCTTCAATCAGTTGGGAGGCCGTGACAATGGCCTGCAGGCCGGAGGCGCACATCCTGTTCACGGTTTGGGCGGAGGCCGATTCCGGAACGCCGGAGGAGAGGCCCACCAGCCGGGAGAGGAAGGCGTTCAGCCCGTACTGTCCGACGCAGCCGAAAACCACCTCCTCCACCTTAGCGGCGGGGATGCCCGCGCGCTCAATGGCCGCCCTGGCCGCCACAGCGCCCAGCTCAACGGCCGACTTGCTTTTCAGCGAGCCGCCGAAGCCGCCCACGGCGGTGCGGGCCATGGATACGATTACCGAATTTGCAAACACTTGCCCGCCTCCTTAAAAGTTCACCTTGTCGCGGCCCTTGAGCTGCAACTGCTCCCGGGCGTCGCCGGGCGAGGCGATTTCATAATCCAGCTCATGCAGAATGCGCACGATCTTTGATACCTGTTCGGCGCTGGATTTGGCCAGCTCGCCGTTGGGCTTCAAGTACAGGCCGTCCTCCAGCCCTACGCGCACGTTGCCGCCGTTCAGCGCCATCATGGCCGCCATGCGGAACATGCGCCGGCCGGGGGCCACGGTGCAGTACTGCACGTCCTGGCCGAACATTTTTTTCGCCTGGTCGATGATGAAGAGCATGCCCTCGTTGCTGATGGGCATGGCGCCCATGATGCCGGGCACGAACTGCAGATAGATGGGCTTGCGCACGATGCCCTTTTGCACAAAGTGGTGAAGGTTCGCCAACTGACCGTAGTCAAAGAGCTCAAACTCCGGGCGCGTATCGCAATTGTTCATCATGTTGATGCAGTACTCAATATCCCGGAACGTGTTTTTGAACAGGTTGTCCCAGGTGCGCTGGATGAAGGGCTTTTCCCACTCGTATTCAAAATCGCCGATTTCATCGGCCAGGCGTGAAAAGCAAAAGTTGATGGTGCCGCCGTTGGCGGAGGCGATTTCGGGGCTGAAGCGCGGGATCACGGCGAACCGCTCCTCCACGGTCATGCCTTGGGCGCCGCCGGTGGTGATGCCGATGACAACGTCGCTTTGCTTTTTGATGCGGGAGAGTATGTATTCAAACGTGTCATAGTCGGCGGTGGGCTTGCCATCCTCCGCCCGGCGGGCGTGAATGTGCACAACGGCCGCGCCGGCCTTGGCGGCGTTTACGGCGTCCTCAATAATCATGTCGGGGTTGCGGGGCAGGTATTTTGACATGCTGGGCGTATGCACGCCGCCGGTCACGGCCGCGCTGACGATAATTTTACGCTGGGCTTTGGGTGCCATTGTTCCTTCCTCCTTTTGCTGCATTTCATTTCATCCGTTTCAAGCCATGGGCTGCGCTGCGGAATCGCGCAGCAGCCCAAGGGATTGCCTTGCCTGGCCCAATTCCGCCGGAAGGTCGATTTCCAGCGTCACCGCGCCGCTATACCCCGCCGCGTACAGCCGCTTTAAGCGTTCGGTATGCAGCGCCCGCTTTTCCATTTTCAAAAACCAGCGCATTTGCGGGGTGCCCGCGTCGTCGGAGATGTGGGCGTGGGCGATATCATTGGCAAAAGGGGAAAGCGGGATATCCGCTTCCCCGCTGTGCTCCATGTTGTAAAAGTCGGCGACAAGCTTAAGGTTTTGCATGTTCACCGCGCGCACAATCTCCCGGGCCTCGCTTAGCGTATTGATAAAGTTGCAGTAGCAGGGGCCCAGCGCCTCCACGCAGACAACGGTGCCGTTTTCTGCAAACACCTCCGCCGTGGCGGCGAAAAACGCCTGCGCCTGGCCCAGCGCCACGCTTTTTGAAAACCCGCCGGGCAGGTGCCGCGACATGGGCGAGCCTATGCCCACCAGCTTTACATCAAGCGCCGCGGCCCGCTCCAGGCACCGCTTGGCATAATCCCGGGCCGCGTTTATGGAAAACCCCGGCCCGGCGATGCGTATCTCTTTGGGGCAATAGGCGTTTAAGCCCAGGCACGGGAGGCCCGATGATGCGATCATGCGGGAAAGCTCCCTGAACGCGGCGGGCTCCATGGCGCATACGAAGCGCCCGGAAAGCTCCGCGTAATCAAACCCCGCCTCATAAAGCAGCGGATAATCCGCCACGGTTGCGACACAGCCGAATTTCATGTGCGTCAGCGCCTGTCGATATAGGAGATGCCAAATTCGTCCAGCCTTCGCACAAGGTCGGCGTCCATTAGCTCGATAATGCTGATTTCCGCCAGGTACTGCACCTCGCAGCCCGGCTCCAGGTGCCCGGCATACCCGCCGTTTTCATCATAGCAGGAAATGTGCAAATGCGGCTCGCCGTCGATAATCAGGCCCTGAATCGCGCCGATCTCCGTGGGCGCTTCCCGGGTTATGAATATGTTCAGCGGGTCGTTGTCCAGGCTGCCAATGCGGTGGAACACGATTTTGCGGGCCGACCCGATGCCGGAGGTGACGATGCCGGTGCGGATGTTCAGGCGCTTGATCTCGCTTTGTATGGATTCCAGAACCAGTTCGCCCTTGCCAAGGTGGATGAGCACGTGGCGGCCGTATTGGCTCCCAACATATGTCCTCATAAAGATTGGTCTTCCTTTCCGGTGATAAAATGGTTACCCCTTAAGGCTGCCGGCGGTGATCCCTTCCACCAGATAGCGCTGGAACACAATGAACAG
>JAEWNM010000139.1 GCA_023392755.1 Bacillota bacterium | reverse complement strand
AAGGATGACCCGGAAAGTCTGCACCTGTGCCCCGTTACCACCCCCGTCGGCAGGCCGGATGATGTGGCGGCGGCCCGCAACCCAAAGTTGCGGTATGCCTTTGATGAGGAGTGACAAAATGATAAGCCGGTGCAGCTACGCGGTAACGGAATGTACGGTTCCCTATGACAATCTGGCTCTGGAGGAGCATCTGCTGGAAACCGTACAGCCGGGGGAAATCATACTGTACCTGTGGCAGAACCGGCATACGGTGGTCATTGGCCGAAACCAGAACGCCTGGAAGGAAGTGCGGGTGCCGGAACTTGAAAAGGACGGCGGGCGCCTGGTGCGCAGGCTGTCCGGCGGCGGCGCGGTGTACCATGACCTGGGCAATCTCAATTTTACGTTTCTGGCCGGTCAGGCCGATTACGATGTGGCACGGCAGACGGAAGTCATATTGCAGGCGGTGCGCTCCTTTGGCATCTCCGCGGAGCGCACCGGCCGCAACGATATCACGGCCAATGGCCGCAAATTCTCCGGCAACGCGTTTTACAAAAGCGGCGGCAACGCTTACCATCACGGCACCCTGCTGGTTCATGTGGATATGGAAAACATGGCCCGGTATTTAAACGTGCCTGTGCAAAAGCTGGAATCCAAAGGCGTATCCTCCGTTAGGGCAAGGGTTGTGAACCTTGCGGAGCTTTGCCCCGGCCTCACTGTCGCGGCGCTTGAAGATGCGCTGATTGGCGCATTGGGAAAGGTGTACGGCGCGGAGCCGCAAAAGCTGTCCGCCTCCCGCGTGGACGATGCGCGAATCGCTGCCGGCAGGGAAAAATTTTCCGCCTGGGATTGGGTCTATGGCCGCCCCATCCCGTTTACCTGGGAAGGGGAAGCACGCTTTTCCTGGGGGGGCATCCAGCTTCAATTTTCAGTGGAAGCGGGCCGTGTCAAGGAATGCGCCGTTTATTCCGACGCGCTGGACGAGGGCCTGATCCAAAGCCTTCCCGGCCTGATTGCGGGATGCGCGCTGAACGGAACGGCGCTTATGCAGGCCGTTGAGCCAATCAAGGCCCGGTCGGAGGAGATATGCCGGGATTTGCAGTCCTTTTTGACGGGCCAGAATTTTTAAGGGGAGACAGGCCATGGAATTTGACTGGATCATACTGGGGGCCGGTCCGGGGGGTTACGAGGCGGCCATCCGTGCCGCGCAGCTGAAACAAAAAGTGGCGCTGGTGGAGAAGGATGAAGTGGGCGGCACGTGCTTGAACCGCGGCTGCGTGCCCACCAAGGCGCTGCTCCACGCCGCCATGGGCTTTGAAGAACTGGGCCTGATTTCTGCCTGGGGTATCAGGGCGGAGACGGTGACAGTGGATATTGACAAAATGTACGCCCGCAAGGATGAGCTTGTTTCAACCCTGCGGGATGGAATCGCGCGTCTGCTCGCCCAAAACGGCGTCACGCTGATAAAGGGCGCGGGCGTCATACGGGACAGCCATACCGTTATGGTGGGGGATACGGTACTTCATGCGGAGCGCATCCTCATCGCAACAGGTTCCGCGCCTGTGTTGCCCAATATCCCCGGCATCCATCTGCCCGGTGTCGTTACCAGCGACGGGCTTCTTGCATCCCCCCCCGCAGGCAAGCGCCTTATCATCATTGGCGGCGGCGTGATCGGGGTGGAGTTCGCTTCCATGTTCCTGGCGCTGGGCTATGAAGTTGCCGTCATCGAAGCCATGGACAGGCTTTTGCCTCAGATGGACCGGGAAATTTCCCAAAACCTGAGCATGATATTCAAAAAGCGCGGCGCTGCAGTGCTGACCGGCGCGCGGGTAACGGAGATTCAAAGGGCAGACGACGGCTCCCTGGCCGTTTTGTACGAAGCGGGCGAAAAGCCTGCTAGGGCTTCGGGGGATACGGTGCTTGTGGCCATCGGCCGCCGCGCCAATACGCAAGGCTTGTTTGGGGATGCGTTTTCGGTGGAAACGGACCGGAGCCGCATCGTGACCGACGCGAACCGTCAGACCAGCGTTCCCGGCGTATATGCCATCGGCGACGTGTCCGGCGCCATCCAGCTGGCCCATGCCGCTTCCGCACAGGGCGTTGCCTGCGTGGAGCGGGCGGCGGGGCATACGCCTGCCGTGCGGGAGGACCTGGTTCCCTCCTGCGTGTATACGCGTCCGGAAATCGCCTGCGTCGGCCTGACGGCGGATGAGGCCAAGGCGGCGGGTATCGCCGTCCGCACCGGAAAGTATATCCTCTCGGGCAACAGCCGTACCATGATCGCCGGCGGAGAGCGGGGCTTTGTGAAGCTTGTGCTGGACGCCCAAACCGACGCGCTTCTGGGCGCGCAAATCGTTTGCGAGCGGGCCACGGATATGATCAATGAAGCCACGGCGGCCATCGCAAACGGGTTGACCAGGAATCAGCTTTTGAAAGCCATCCGGCCACATCCTACCTTTGCCGAAAGCGTTACCGAGGCGTTGGACAGCGTGGAGGGCATGGCCATCCACATGGTCCCGGCCAGGAAAGCATAATACAATCGTATCCGGATAGTGCGAGAAGGGGCCTTTTGAAAAAAAGGCCCCTTCTCGCACCTCAGTGTGTCAACAAAGTGGCTGACGCCACTTTGTTGAGCTTTTCCCTCGCTTCACTGCAAAAGGCTACGCCTTTTGCAGCCGTTTGCTCGGGCAAGGAAGGAATTTCATTGAAATTCCTCGCAAACCACCGCACATGTCGCTGGTTTGCGATCTGGAATCGGAGGACTTCAGCCCTCCGATACCTCCCTGGGTTTTTTGATGGTCTGAGCGCGTGAAGGGCCGCCATCAAATTCCGCTTGGTATCGCCAAAAGCGAATCAGCGGTTTTCACGGCCTAGCATCGCCTTCAAATACTGCCCGGTATAGC
>JAEWNM010000105.1 GCA_023392755.1 Bacillota bacterium | reverse complement strand
CATCCACCTGAAGCGGCAGCCGCACGGAAAAGACCGAGCCCTCGTTCAACACGCTGTGAACCTCAAGTTGCCCGCCCATCAGGTCGGTGAGGCTTTTGACGATGGACAGCCCCAACCCCGTGCCGCCAAAGCGCCGGCTGATGCTGGAATCACCCTGATCAAAGGGAATAAACAGGCGGCTAACCTGTTCTTCGGCCATACCAATACCTGTATCCCTGACAGTGAACTCCACTGTTAGGCAGTCGGCCTCCCGATGGGCGGTGCGAACAGAGAGAGAAACCGATCCCTCTTCCGTGAACTTTACGGCATTGCTCAAGAGGTTTAACAAGATCTGCTCGATTCTCGCCGGATCGCCCCAAAAAAAGGACGGCATATCCGGCTCCTTCTCCAATATAAATTCAATCTCTTTTTCCTGTACCCGTACGGACAGCATGTTTGCAATACGCTGCAGCGCCTTGTCCAAATCAAAAGAGATATGCTCGATCTCCACCTTGCCGGATTCGATTTTCGAGAAATCCAGAATATCGTTGATAACGCCCAGCATGTTTCTTGCGGCCTGGTTCAGCTTGTCCAGATAAATGTTTTGCGTGGCGGTGACGCCCGTTTTTTTGATCAGGTAAGACATGCCCGTAATGGCGCTGAGCGGCGTCCTGATCTCATGGGACATCCTGGCCAGGAAAAGCGATTTGGTTTGATTGGCTTGCTCCGCCTCCTCCTTGGCCGTCTTCAGCGCCTCCTGCACCTTTTTGCGTATGGCCACTTCCCGCCGGAGCCGTACAATCCAGAATAGCGATACGGCCAGCACCAGGACAATCACAGACCCGGCAATGACCGCGGCCCGGATGATGCCCGAATAATCGGCTTCCTTCTGATACCCGATCCATTTGTTGATGATGGCGATTTTCTCTTCCGCCTCAATGCTTCGCAGCGCCTTGTCGACAATGGATACAAGCTCCGGCCAATCATTCCTGACGGCTACGTAGAGTTCCTGGGGGTCTTCCGTGTTGATGGGGATGTACTTCAGGTTTGTGATGCCGTTGGTTTTCGCCAGGTAGCTGGATGTGGCGAGATTGCCGACGAAGGCCTCCTCCCGGCCTTCCGATACGGCGCTCAGCGCCTCCGGTACGGTGGCATAAAGGCTCAGGGTGATGTTTTCATATGGTTGCAAATAGCCATGATGGGAGCTGCTGCCCTGTACCGCAACGCGCTTGCCCGTCAGGTCATCAAAAGATTTGATGCTTTTATTGTCTTCGTGAAGAAAGATGACTCGCTGAAAAGTATAGTAGGAATCGGAAAACAGAAAGTACTGTTCCCGGTCTGCTGTTCTGGAAACACAGGGCAGAACATCCACTTCCCTTTCCACAGCCTTCTCATACGCCTCCGACCAGGTCAGCCCCTTAGCAGGAGCCATTTTCAGACCCGTTCTTTGGGAGATCAGGTCTATGTAATCCGCCGCGATTCCCTTATACATTCCGTCAGAATCGATAAATTCATAGGGGATATACGTAGGATCCACACCAAGGCGGATTACCGGGTGGGCAGCGATGAACGCACTCTCCTCCGGCGTCAGGCCGATATCCACCGCCTTATTCAATGCGTATGCCCAGGGAACACACGAAAGGGCAAAAAGAATGCAGCAAAAAAAGCAGGTCAGCCGAAGGCACAGGATGTGTTTTTCGGTATTCATAGCGCTGCTCCTCAAGACCGCTGCTGAACAAATGTATCGGTGATTTTCCTGATGTCCGCCTGTATTTCTAAAAACGCATCCACAATTTCAGGGTCAAAATGGTTTCCCCTTTCCTGCGCAATCATAGCCAAAGCATCTTCATGCGTATACGCGGGCTTGTACACACGCTCGCTGACCAGCGCGTCATATACATCAATTATAGCCATCAAGCGACCCGACAAGGGGATATCCTTGCCTGCGAGACCTTTGGGGTAACCCGTTCCATTAAATTTTTCATGATGTGTCGCCGCAATTTCCATGGCCGTCCGTATAAAGGAAAGGCTTCCGCCGTCGCTTTCCCTGGAGCGAAGCGCCTCCACGCCATATACTACATGGTTTTTCATGACCATGAATTCTTCCGGGGTCAGCTTTCCAGGCTTCAAAAGAATGGAGTCCGGTATCCCCACTTTGCCGATATCATGCAGCGGAGCGGTTTTGAACAGTTCGTCGATATACGCTTCCGTCAGTATTGTCCGATACTGATCCCTGGTGCGCAAATGCTCGCAAAGTGCCTTCATCATCCACTGAGTCCGCCTTGTATGGTTGCTGGATTCCAGATTTCGGACCTCCAAAAGACTTACCAGCGCGTGTATGGTCACATCCCGCGTCTGGTTCAACTCCTGAGTCCTTTCCTGAACGGCCTTTTCCAACAGATAATTGTGCTGTTCCAGCGCCTTTCGTGCGTTGGCCAGGTTGCTGTGCAGTTCGATTCTCTTGCGCAGTGAGCGCAGGTTCAGCGGTTTGCGTATATAGTCCAGGGCGCCCAATTCCAGACCCCTGATTTCATTGTCGATCTCGTCATAGTTCGTCAGTATCAATGTGGCGATTTTTTTGTATTCCGGATAGCGGTTCATGGCCTCCAGCACTTCAAACCCATTCATGCGGGGCATATTCAGGTCCAGGATCATGATATCGATCCCCGGATGATGCTCCATACACTCCATAGCCTCTATACCGTCATAGGCAACCAGCAAATCATAATCCTTGAGCATATTTTTCAGGAGCATTACATCCGCCCTGGAGTCGTCCACAATCAAAACGTTCATTTGCATTAAGCCTTCCTTCCCCGTATAATACTGCCTAATCCCGCTGTCCGCTCAAGATTTCATTCCCCTTTGTTTCTACGGTTTTCAAAAAGTCCTCGATCGTTATGTCGCCGCGCATTACTTGGTTCAAGCCGGGCTCGTACACCTCGTCCTTCACCGCTTGCCAGCCCGGTACGGGAACATCAATGCTGGGCGATTCAAAACCACGGATAAACGCCATATACTCAGGGTAATGCTGAAATATCGGGCTATCCGCCATGTCCACGCGGATAGGCGTTCGGAAAGGGTAATACGCATCGTGCTCAGGGCTGAATTCACCGTTCATAATTTGTTCCTGCGCCGGGATAGATATCAAATAGCGGATGAAATGAAAGGCTTCCTCCTTCGCCTCGCTGTCAAGGCCTGCCGGAAGAGCAAGCATCATGGGCCCAACCTCCGCACAGAGGCCGACGGACGCCAAATCGATGATTCCTACTTCAAAAGGGGATCCGTTTTTCTGTATATCCGTCACACCCCAAATGCCCTGTATCTGAAACGCGACCTTTTGGGTCCGGAAGTTCGCCATTACCTCAAGGCCGGTGTCGCTATGCCATGTGGGCTGTGCATGCTCCCCAAGCACATCCCTGTAAAAGGCCAGCGCACGCCTGGCCGGTTCACTATTGATGGCTACGGTTTTGCCGTCATCGCTTACAAGGCTGGCCCCAAACCCATAGATGAATTGGTTGACCATCCAGGATACGTCGTTGCTGTCGGCCCCCACCAATCCGATGCCGTAAACACCGGCCGCCTCTTCCACCTTTTTCAGAGCGTCCGCCAGAGCGTCCAGGCTGTTGATGGAGGCAGCATCCACCCCCGCTTTTTCAATTAACGTCTTATTGTACAGAAGGCACATGGAATGCCCCAGCCATGGCACGCCGTACGTCGCGCCGCCCACCATGCCAAGCTTCCATATTTCATTGAAAAACAAATCTTTGGCATCTGCAAACGGCACCGCCAAATCCATCAAAAGCCCTTTGCTGCCAAAGTATTTCACATATCTGTAAGGCAGGACATAGACCGTGGAAGCATTGCTTTGAAGCAGTCTTTGGATGGCGAGGCTATCCTCGTCCCCATTTTCCAAAACAATGGCACTGCCCTGATTGTGGTCCCGGTTATACGCCTGTATTATTTTCGAAATGGCTTCCCCCCGGCCGGAATAACCTTTCCAGGTGATCCGGAAGTTCAGCTTTTCCCTGGGCGGGGCAGCCGCCTCCCGTAACTTTCCGGCCGCGGTGATCTGACGATATGCAAACAGAACTGCCAAGGCAGCCACGAGCACAAGCGCGATGCCGGTCACAAGCTTTCTCGCAGCCATTCAAGCATCCCCTGTCAAAAACGGACGCGCCGACCTATTAAGTGCTAAAACCTGATGGAATTAATTTCATTATACTATTGAAAGCAGTATAAATCAACACAAAGCGACGCGAAACAGCAATTACATAAACGAGCGGTGGCATGTCCGTCTTCATTTGTGCCGGGCACATGGGCTGCAGCTGCGTTCATGGAACGGCACTTGTAAATTGCATCGGCTGTGTGTATAATGAATCGTATGCTCTTTACCATGAACCATGGGATGTATTGGATATCCTGCATAAGGCAGGCAATACATCCCTTGCATGGGTTGTCAGAGAGGGCAAGCAACCCAAGGAGGTGACCTGGCTTTTTGCCAGCGTTATGGCGGACACAGAAAGAATGCTGATTACCGGCGGAGTGCCGCTGATGGGGGAAACCAGGGTAAGCGGCGGCAAAAACACATCGGTGGCTGTGATACCCGCGATCCTATTGAGCAGCGAGCCCTGCACCATAGAAAATCTGCCGGATATTGAGGATGTGAACGCCCTGATCGCCATCCTCCGCGCGCTGGGTGCAAAGGTTGATTATGTGCCCGGCAAGTTTATGACGGTGGACCCAAGGCATGCGGAGGGCATCCACGTTTCCTACCAGCACACCCAGCGGCTTAGGGCCAGCTACTATATGCTGGGGGCTTTACTGGGCCGGTGCCGCAAGGCGGAGGTGGCCTATCCCGGCGGGTGCGATTTGGGGAGCCGTCCCATTGATCAGCATTTGAAGGGTCTTAGCGCCCTCGGCGCGGAGATAGAAGAGCGGGGCGGCATGGTGTACGCCCAGTGCCAGAAGCTGACGGGCGCGGATGTATTCTTTGATCTGGTCACGGTAGGCGGCACCATCAATATCATGCTGGCGGCAGTAAAGGCCGCCGGAACAACGCTGATATACAACGCCGCAAAAGAGCCGCATATCGTGGATCTGGCCAACTTTTTGAACAGTATGGGAGCCAACATCAAAGGTGCCGGCACGGACATCATACGCATCAGAGGGGTGGAAAGGCTTCACGGTTGCACCTATACCGTGATCCCTGACCAGATAGAAACCGGTACGCTGATGATTGCCGCCGCCGCTACACGGGGCGATGTGACCATCCGCGGCTGCATTCCAACCCACATGGAGGCGCTGTCCGCCAAACTGATGGAGATGGGCGTGCGCGTTACCGACAGCGACGATGCCATCAGGGTGCGCACTATCAGCCCCCACCGGGCGGTGAATTTCAAGACGCAGGTATACCCCGGCTTTCCAACAGACCTGCAGCAACCCATGTCGGCACTCTTAACCACCTCCCACGGAACCAGCATCGTGACGGAAACAATATATGAGCAGCGTTTCAAGCATTTGGATGAAATACGGCGCATGGGCGCCCGGGTACGCGTAGTGGACCGCATGGCGCTGATAGAGGGCGTGCCGCAGTTATTTGGTGCGCCGGTAGTGGCCACCGACCTTCGGGCCGGCGCGGCGCTGGTGGTTGCGGGGCTGATGGCAAAAGGCGTTACGGAAATTTATGAACCCGGTCATATTGACCGGGGTTATGAGCATATTGAACAAAAGCTGTGTGCCCTTGGGGCCAATATCCGCCGGGATAAGATATAACGTTCCGGTGGGCTTAAGGAGGTGACGGCTTACGACAAGCGCCTTTGAATTGCTGGGCCTGAAAAGCGATGCGGACGCCCAGCAGGTGCGCTCTGCATACCGCTTAAAAGTCAAAAGCTGCCACCCGGACCAGTTTACCGACCAGGAGGAACAAAAAAGGGCCCAGGATCAGCTGATCGCGCTGAATCTGGCTTATGAAGAGGCGCTGCGGCTGGCCTCGGAAAAACGGGTCGGGTTCAACCTCATCTCCCAGGAGGAGGCCAAGCGTTTCGCCATCAAGCTGATGGAGCAGGGAAATCTGGAAAGCGCGCTTCGGCAATTATGCCGTGCGGAATCGAAGGATGGCGACTGGTTCTACCTGCAAGGCCAGATTTTGATGGGCATGCGCCAGTATGAGACAGCCCACCAAAGCTACCGGGAAGCGGTGAGAAGGGAGCCGGATAATTTGCGGTACCGTCAGGGCGCACTGGATGCGGCGCTGGCCATTAAGCGGAACAAGCAGATTCCCTACCGTGTGGCGGAATGGTTCAAGGACCTCTGGAAAAAGTAAGGCATGCCTTTTGCGGGAAAAGGACATGCCTTTTTTATATCGTCCGGCCGGTACATTGTCATGCTTTATCCTGTTGCCCGGCGCGCATCATCTTTGCAAAGGCGCTCCGCTCTTTTTGCAGTTCCGCCAGCAGATCGCAAAAGCGCCACTCCCTGTTCCCCGGCGTGAGCACGGCTTTCAAGGCGGAACTTCCCGAACCCGCTTCCCTCAAAAGGGAGAGGACCTCCCGCAGGCGCTGCTCTGAAAAGCCGCAGAACACCATGGCGCTATGGGAAAAGGGCTCCACCATCACCGGGCGGCCTTCCTCCGCATCCAGCCCGGCCAGAGCGCCTACACGTATGCCCAACTCCTGAGGCTGAACCTCCTTAAGGGGGATATCCGCATTCCTGAGCACCGTATGAACCTGGTCCCCCTCCCTTTGGGAGGCGGAAAGCCCGTACAGCAAAACCAATTCCTTAGGTTCCATGTCAGCCTACGCCTTCTTCTTGAAAATCACCAGCTTACTGGCAAAGTAGTTGAAAAGAATGACCAGTATGTTCATGACAACCTTTGCGGCAAATTCATTCATGCCAAATACCTCTATTAACAGGGATAGCCCCGCAAGGTCAAACAGCAGCAGGGACAGCACCCGCGCGCCAAAGAAGGAAAGGGCCTCCTGAACAAGCTGCCGGCGCGCAAGGCCTTTGCTTTTGAATACAAAAAGCTTATTCCCGACATAGGCAAAAGATACGGCGACAACCCATGCACTGACGCTGGCGATATAAAGCCAGTAAAGCGGCGCACTGAACCAAAGGATGCGCGCGGCAAGCACCTGCTTGGGCGGCACCAGCAGTATCAAGCCGCCGTAAACCAAAAGATTCACAAGGGTGGTCAAAATGCCAAACACCAGGTACAGCATGATTTCCCGCCTGCGGGCCTTGTCATTGAGCAATGCTTTCATCTTTTCCATGTTTCTTTATTACTCCGTTTCCCCCGCGTCGCCCCTGGCGTACCCTGCGGACAGCAGGCTTTTCATAGGCAGGGTATGAGGTGTTTTTTGCTTGGCGGAGGTATAGGTGAACTCCTCATCCGTATAACGGATGACGGTGATGTTTTGCTGCACCATACGGCCATCCATGAGCAGGATAGCCTTGATGCGCCGGCCGTGGGCCATGGCGTAACGCAAAAATTCCTCCATTGTCAACCCTCCGCGCCAAGCTCACGATATTTTGAGGGAACCAAGTAGATGGAAATATCGCCGTTCCCGCCTGTATAGCACAGGGGGAAGAGTGTCTCCAGCCCATAATAATCCACGTTATAGTAATCGCTGCTGCGTTCATAGCTGGAAATGAATATATATTCCACCTGGTATTTCATCAGCACATCCAGGTTGTTTTCTGGGTCTTCATAAAAGCGGGCAATGTCACGGTATCTTTCCGTGGTGTCAAAGCCGTGATAATAAAGCCACAGCCCCGGCCCGCAAACAATGGTGCGCCCGGCCAGCGAACTGACAGGGTTCAAATGATGCTCAAACCCGGTGAGGAATACCGCATGGGCGGGGGTGTCCCGTTCAATATATGCGGCGGCGTCAATATCCCCCTTGGAAAAGGTTTGGTAGTCGCTGACCGCCTCCCGGGCAAGTGTCAGCCCGGCGCTCAAAAAGAGGGCCACAACGGAAAAGAAGGCCAGCAAGTACCGGCCACGCAGCCCCTTCAGCCGGTCAAACAGCGTCACGGCATAGTCCGCCGCCAGTATGGCGCCAATCATGTACCAGATATAAAACAGCTTATTGTTGTCATACTCGTTGGGCTGGAAGCGGATAAGCTCCGCAGCCAGAAAAATCATAAAGGCTCCCGCAGCCAAAATGCGGTGCCTGGGATTGTTTTCAAGAAGAGCGCATAGCAGCAGTATAGCGGGGATGCCGATATTTTTGATATAAAACCACAGATAAAAATCAATCATGCCCCCGCCACCCGGATTATTGACCCAGTTGAACTGTATGTTCAGAAAATGATTGCTGCCGGAGGCTTGCGTGAACGTCCAGGTAAACAATTGCGGCGCCGCAAGGGTAATTGCTATGCCGCCATATATGAGCCATGGGACAAAGCTTCTTCCCGCGTTCCTCTTGGATGCATGCAATAGTGTGTATAGCAAAAACCCGCCGCTCATCAGCCCCAGCGCCAGGAAGGAATGGGTGTGGATAAGGGGAAGCCCGCCTGCCCAAACGCCCAGCAATATAAGTTGGCGCATGCTTCCTTCAATTTCACGCTTTTGGTCGGCAAAGGCGGTATACAAAAGATAGATGCAAGGCATTACCATGGTCCAGCCGCCCAGGATGGTGCGCTGGGGGATCATCAGGTCTGCAATTACATTGCTCCAGCGCAGGTTATAAGGATCGGGCTGATTGGTGGGCGTCTTGTAATAGCCGTACATCACCTCGTACAGCCGCTCCTGCCAATCACCTGCCGCCCGGTCGAAGGTATAGAAAAATCCCAGCCCGCCGTTCAAAAAGAAAAGCAGCGCGGCCAGGACCACGGCGCGGCGGCTGCCCGCCATCTCTCGGGCTATAAGCAGGTATCCCGCAAAGCACAGCGCCATCATCAGCGTGCCCGGGATTATCAGGGAAAGCTGCAGGGAAAGCCCAAACATATACAGCGTAGTGGACAGGCTGTCCGTAAGGAATGGATAGGACAGCAGTTCCCCCGGCAAAATGCTGTAATCCGGCGGGAAGGACGCATCCCTAAGGCTGGTGACAATAGCTGTGTGCAGCGGCAGATCACCGTAAGTGCTTTGCCCCACATGGTAGCTGCCGTCCGCCGCCGGGCGCAGGTTATGGGTGTATTGCAGATAACCGCCCAGTATGGTTAAGGGCAAGACCACGAACAGCAAAATTTTAAGAAAGGCGGCCTCCTCCTCATCCCATAGCCTGAGGGAGCGCCTTTTGTCCCGCAGGAAGTAGGCCAAGGATGTAAAAGCGGCCAGGATGGCAAGCGAAATATAGTGGCCTGTTGTGCTGAATTTCATAAAAAAGGCCAGGAGGGCAGGCAGCCACATCAATAAAAACAGCCCGAGGGAAAGGCCCAGCCACCAGCGGGTAAGAGGTTTGTGGGAAGGCAGCAGGAAGCGGACGATGATGAATCCGCATAGCAGGTATACCAACAAAAATGCCGCGGCCGCCACTCCCATCACCCCTTCCGGTTTACTTCAAAGTTTTTCATTCTTTTTGGATTATTTCCCATCTGCGGGTATGGCCCTAAAGCTTTGCTACCGTCAAGCGCGCAGCTGTTTGCGCTATTCTTCCCTATATGACGTTTGGGACAGGGCGCGGGGAGGATTTTTCCCAAAAACCCTCCCCGCATACCCCATCAAAACTTCATCTGCACAAACTCCGCCAGCAGCTTCAGCGCACCGTCCATGTCGCGCATATCGATGGTTTCGCAGGCGCTGTGGACATAGCGGCATGGAATGGAAACCGTGCCTACCGGCACGCCGCCCCGCGAGCGCTGAATGGCTCCCGCGTCGGTGCCGCCAAAGGCAAGCACTTCCCGCTGGGCATGGACTCCCGCCTTTTGGGCTGCCAGAAAGAGGGCCTCCCGCACCATGGGGCTGGAGATGCTGGCCTGGTCCATGATTTTCACGGCGGGGCCCTGGCCCAGCTTCAGCGCAGGAAGCTTTGTCTCAGGCGTATCGCCCCAGAGCGTTACATCAATGGCCACACCAATATCGGGCTCCTGGGCGAAGGCGGCGGTCTGCGCCCCCCGCAGGCCAACCTCCTCCTGGGTGGAGAAAACGGCAATGATGGTGTTTTCGGATGATTTGACGGATTGCATAAGCGATACCAGCAGTGCGCAGGCGCAGCGGTCATCCATGGCGGGGGCGGATACCCGGTGCTTACCCAGGCGGAAGGCTTCCCCGGCGTAAACGGCGGCGTCGCCGATGCTCACCATTTTGATGGCTTCCTCACGGCTTTCCGCGCCGATGTCGATGAACAGGTGCTTCATGGCCTGTGTCTCGCCTTCCGGCACGGGCTGGCTGACCAAAACGCCCTGCACGCCGTTCGCAAAAGCTACCCGGCGGGCCAGTGACACCTTGAGATTAATGCCGCCAAGGGGCATCACCCGAAGGAAGCCCTCTTTTTCAATGTCGGTGACGATGAAACCAATGTGATCCATGTGGGCACTGATCATAATGCGTTTGCCGCCGGGCTTGCCCTCTTTGACAGCAATCAGGTTGCCCAGCACGTCGGTATGGACGGAGGCCGCATGGGCCGCGACGAGGGGACGTATCACATCCGACACGGCATGTTCGGCGCCGGTGGGGCCTACGGGAGCCAGCAGCGTTTTAAGAAGCTCAAACATATTTTTTCTCCTTTTCGCATTACAGCACGGGGTGCTTCAAAAAGTCGTGAACCAGGCGGTACTGGGCATCCACATCGCTTTCCTTGATTACGGAGGAGGGGCTGTGGATATAGCGGCAGGGCACGCTCAGAACACAGGTCGCCACGCCTGCCCGGGATTTGTGGATGGGCCCGCTGTCATTGCCCCCGGAAACGCTGCGCTTGACCTGATGCGGGATATCGTTTTCACTTGCGGTGCGCAGTATAGCCTCATACAAGGGACGGTTCACAAGGGAGGCATTGTCCATGAAGCTCACGGCCACGCCTTCGCCCACACGGCATACCTGCATCACATCCGGCACATCCCCCAGATCGTTGCAGGTGGTACCCTCCAGGATAAGCGCCATATCCGGCGCGGCCCGAAAAGCGCCGCCGGTTGCGCCGCGGCAGCCCACCTCCTCCTCGGTGGTAAAAAGGCAGGTGACGTCGCCGGGATAACTGTCCGCCAGCAGCTTTACAAGATTCAGGCATCCCACCCGGTCATCCAGCGCCTTGGCGCAGATAAAGCCTTCGCCAAAGCATGTATAGGGTGTATCAAAGGTGATGTAGCTGCCCGCAGGGCAATCCGCCAGCGCATCCTCCTTGTTCTTGGCGCCGATATCCACGTAAATGCTGTCGTAGTTCAGAACCTTCTTCCGGTCCTCCGGCGTTTGCAGATGGATGGCCATGGCGCCGATAACGCCGGGAATGGCTTTTTCCCCCACCAGCACGCGCTTGCTGACAACCACCCTGGGGTCCACGCCGCCCACGGGCTGTATGCGCAAAAGGCCTTCCTCTGTAGCTGAGGTAACAATAAAGCCGACCTCGTCCATATGGGCGGCCAGCAGGATATGCGGCGCGTTTTCCTCCGTGCCCTTTTTGAAGGCCGCCACGTTGCCCATGCGATCGATGGATACATCGTCGCAAAGCGGGCGGCAGGCTTCCAGGAGCGCTTTGCGTATGCTTTGCTCATTTCCGCTGACGCCCCTGATAAGACAGAGCGATTTTAAATCCATAGGTCTTCCTCCCACTTGCCGTCAAGCTCCGCAAGGAAATGGGCCAGCAGACGGCCCCCTTCCGAAAGGGCGTGCAGGTCGATGGTTTCCACGGTAGTATGCATGTATTTCAGCGGCAGCTCCAGCAAAATGGACGGTACGCCCGAGCGGCTGATTTGCAGCTCGTCACAGTCGGTGGAAGTATACTTGTCATCCACTTCTGTTTGAAGGGCTACATTATGCCTTTTTGCTGTGTCCATAAGCCTTTTGACCAGCTTGGGCTGCAAAAACGGACCAACGGCTGTAACCATGCTGCCCATGTCGCTGGTGGTGTCCGGCCGGCTGCCGGGGATGGTGGCATGGCATACGTCCAGCGCGATGGCCAAATCGGGCTCCAAATCAAAAGCCGCCGCCCTCGCGCCGCGGCTGCCCACCTCTTCCTGGGTGGTGGATACGAAATACACATCCGCGTCGTGATGCATTTTTGCAAGCGCTTCCGCGGCCAGCAGCATAATGCCCACGCAGGCCCGGTCATCCATGGTCTTGCAGGCAAACCTGTCGTTCTTTAGCAGTGTGGCGGGGGTATTGAAAGCAATGTGGTCACCAATGCGAACAAGCTCCCGCACCTTTTGCAAAGGCAGGCCCACATCCACAAACAAATCCTCCCGGCGGTAGTTTTTTTTGCGCTCGTCCGTAGTGAGCAAATGGGGCGGCTTGGCACCGATTGTGCCGAACAGCTTTTCCTTTCCATAAACCCATACCTGGGTGCCGGGAAGGATGCGGGGATCAACGCCGCCCACATTGCCCATGCGCAGGCAGCCGTCGTCCTCAATGTTAACCACCATCAGACCGATTTCGTCCATATGGGCGGCCAGCATCACCTTGGGGCCCGTTCCCTTTCTATGGGCGATGACGTTGTACATGCAGTCGATAGATACCTCGTCACAAAAAGGCTCAAACTGCTTTTTCACATATTCCGCCACCGCCTGCTCATTGCCGGGTAGGCCGGGCAGCGCCGATACCTCGGCAAGGTAGGCCTGAATTTCCATGCGGTTCCTCCTTCATTAATCGCGCCGGGCAGACGCCGATGGACATAGTATAGCATGATGCTTTGATTTTCTCAAATATATCCATCTATCGCAAAATGCACTGTTCAAATTGAAATGCTCTGTTTTTACGGCAGGAATACGCCCCTGACGGCAAGAATAAAATAAGGATACCGCATTTTGGCCCGTCTCATATTTTGCAATCGTCGGGAGCGTGAGCGCGTAATGTCCCAGGGATACCAACGGCTGAAGCAGCTGACCGGGGATGATGAGTACAACGCCGGCTGCCTATTGTTTCAGCGGGGCGGCGTACGGCCTATATCCAGCGGACCGGAATCGCTGCGCTATCTGGTGGCTGGAACGCCGCGCCGGGAGGTAGTGCTGCGGGCCGACGCGCCTGCGCAGTGCTCCTGCGAAACAAGGGAACGGCTGGGCGCCTGCCGTCATGTGGTGGCTGCCACGCTGATGGCACGGGAGACAGGCGCCTGGAAAGATATTGAAAAGCGCAAGGCTCTGCTCGGCGGGCCGCTGCTCCTAAAGGCCATGGAAGGCGCGCTGCCGGAAGCAGGCACCGTGCGCATGGAGATCACGCTTTTGCTGGAAAGGGACCACGTTGGCCAGCCGGCCTTGCGCGTGGGCATTAGGGTAGGGGAGGACCGCCTGTATGTGGTGCGGAACCTGCCCCAGTTTCTGGATGCCATTGACAATCAATCGTCGCTGCCCTTTGGAAAGGGGTTTGTTTTTCATCCGGAATGGATGCATTTCACGCCGCGGGAAAATGGCCTGCTGGATGTGTTAAGGGCCTTATGCCAGGCGCAAAAGGAAGTGGGTGTCACACAGCATGGGCTGGAAGCGCGCACCATGCGGCTGCCGCCCCGCTTTGCGCATACGCTGCTGGGCCTTTTAAAGCATTTGCCTTTCCGCCTGGCGGTTAACGGCGTGGCTTATCATGTGGCCCAGGTGCAGGAAAAGGAAATCCCCTTTGTCTATCAGGTGGCGGGCGGCGCAAGGGGAATCACCATCACAGCCCAGCTCCCGGCGGAATGGATGCCCCTTACGCCCGACTGCGCCTACGTATGGCTTAGCGGGGAAGTGGTGGCACTGAACAAGATGCAGCAAAGCGTGGCGGCGGTACTGTTCAGGCAGGAGGACGACGGCAGCGCATCCTTCGATTTTTTCGGAAAAGACGCCCCCCGCGTCATCAGCGAACTGGTACCCTGGCTTCAGCTGACCGGCATGGTGGAGCTGGACGGCGTTTTGCAAAAGCAGATCATCCGCACAAAGCTTCAAGCCAAGGTCTATCTGGACCGGGTGGGCCAGGAGGTGGTGGCCCGCACCGTGTTTGCCTATGGCCCTCATGAAATCGATCCCTTTGCATCGCCGAATCAGGAAACGTCGGACGGCGAAGCAAAGCTGCTTATGCGGGATGCCAGCGCGGAGCGCGCCGTGCTGGACGAGCTGGCAAACGCGGGCTTCCATGTGCGCAAGGGCCGTGTGTATTTAAGCGGGCAGGACGGCATTTTTCAGTTTGTGTCCGAAGGCGTTCAACGGTTGATGGGTCTGTGCGAAATTTTTGCCAGCCAGGATTTTCGGCGCATGACGCCCCGCAAGCCAAAGCTTCAGGGGTCCATGCGTGTCAGCGGCGGACAGCTGCTGCTGGAGTTTTCGGAGGATGGGCAGCCAAGCCAGGAGATATTGGCCATTTTGCAGGCGCTGCATGTAAGGCGCAGGTATTTCAGGCTGAAGGATGGCTCCTTCCTGGATTTGAGCGCCATGGAAGATTGGCAGGAGGCTGCCGACCTTCTTGCGGAAAGCGCCCAGGCGGAGGATATTGACCTGGCGACCGGAAATACGCTGTCCCTGGCGGCCTGCCGCACCGTGTATTTAAGCGCGCTGCTTAAGGAAAAGGGCCTGCCCATCCAGGCGGAGGACAGCGTTTTAGATACGGTGTCCGCTCTTACCACGCCGGAAGCGCGCACGCTCCTGCCCTGCCCCCCGCCTTTGGGAAAGCTCTTGCGGCCCTATCAGGAGCGCGGATTTTACTGGCTGCAATCGCTGCACAGACTGCGCATGGGCGGTGTACTGGCAGATGACATGGGGCTGGGCAAAACCATTCAGATCATTGCCCTGATCTGGTGGACGGTGAAACAGGAATCCAGCCGCCTCCCAACCATCGTTGTGACGCCCACCTCCCTGTGCTATAACTGGCAGGCGGAATTCCGGCGCTTTGCGCCCGGCCTTAGCGTGCTGCTGCTTTCCGGCAGCCAGGCGGCCCGGGCAGAGCAGATCGAGGAAATCAAGGGTTCCGGGAAGGCGGATGTAATCATCACCTCCTATCCCCTCATACGCAGGGATATATCTTTGCTGTGCGACATACCCTTCCGCTTTGCCATTCTGGACGAGGCGCAGCACATCAAAAACGCCGCCAGCGTAGGGGCGGTGGCTGTAAAGCAGCTGAAGGCGCAAACAAGGCTGGCGCTGACCGGCACACCCATGGAGAACAATACCGGGGAATTGTGGTCCATCTTTGATTTCGTGCTGCCGGGTTATCTGCTCAATTATTCCCGGTTCATCCGGCAGCATGGCGACGGGCGCAACAGTGAGACGCTCAGGCAAAAGATACGCCCCTTTCTTCTGCGCCGCCTGAAAAAGGATGTGCTGACAGAACTGCCGGACAAGCTGGAGACAACGCTCATGGCGGAAATGACGCTGGAGCAGGGCAGGGTGTATCAGGCGGCGCTTTTGCGCTTGCGCAGCCGTGTGGACGACCTGCTCCGCACCAAGGGCATCAATCGGGGCCGCACGGAGGTGCTGGCCGCCATTACGGAGCTTCGGCAAATCTGCTGCCACCCCGCCCTGTGCCTGCCGGACTATTCGGGGGCCAGCGGAAAACTGGACCTTTTGCTGGAGATTTTGCCGGGCGCGCTGGAAACGGGGCGGCGGGTGCTGCTTTTCTCGCAATTTACCAGTATGCTGAAGATTCTGCGCCGCCATTTGGAGGCGGAGGGCATTCAATGCCTGTACCTGGACGGAGAAACACCGCCGGTCAAGCGGCTGGAACTGGCTGACGGGTTTAACGCCGGTGAGGGGCAGGTGTTTCTCATATCGCTAAAGGCCGGCGGTACGGGGCTTAATCTGACCGGAGCGGACATGGTGGTCCATTATGACCCATGGTGGAACCCCGCCGCGGAGGCCCAGGCCACCGACCGCGCCCACCGCATCGGCCAGACACGCAAGGTGGAAGTGGTGCGGCTGATCACCCATTTGAGTATTGAGGAGCAGGTAGCCCACCTGGGCAAAAAAAAGCGGGCGCTTTTTGATCAATTGATCACTGCCGGTGAAGAAATGCCCACCCAGCTTTCGGAGGCGGATATCAGAGCGCTGTTTGCATAGGATGAGGAGGGGATGGCACGGTGTGCGGCAGGTACTATCTCATGCTGGATGTCAATGACCCGGAAATGCGGGCCATACTGGAAAAAATGAGCGGGATGGAATTTGCGCAGGGAGAAATTTCCCCCGGCGGAATGGCGCCGGTGCTGGTGCCCGACGGGCAGGGAAGCTGGACGCCACGGCTGATGCAATGGGGCTTTCCCCACTGGGAGAAAAAAAGCCCCGTCATCAACGCCAGGCAGGAGACGGTGGCGCAGTCGCCGTTTTTCCGGCCGGCGTTTCTGGCCGGCCGCTGCATGATCCCCGCCAACTGGTTTTTTGAGTGGCGGCATACACCGCTGGGGAAAAAGACAAAGGATAAAATGGCCATTGCCCTACAGAAAAATCGCCTGATGTATATGGCGGGGGTGTACAAGAAGCTGGAAGACGGGCGGGAAGTGTTTACCGTGCTTACACGCCCGGCAGATAGACAGGTGCGGCCCATCCATGACAGGATGCCGGTGCTGCTTGCCGGCGAGGCGGAGCAGAGCGCCTATCTTTCCGGCCCGGCGGAAGCGTTTGTACTTCTGACCAGCATGGGGGATCAGCCCCTTGATATACATTTGTCCACAAAGTAAACGCATGAGAACACGCAGCCGTTTTTGCGTTTGTGTGAAATGAGGTGCTCAGATGCATTTTGATTGGGATTTGACTGCCATCGCGCCGGCCGATATTCTTCTTCCCGGACAGGGTGTGGACCCTGCGGCCTGGGCCGTGATAGCCTGCGACCAGTTTACCTCCCAGCCGGATTACTGGCGGAAGGTGGAAAGCCTGGTGGGGACGAAACCTTCCACACTGCATATCACCCTGCCGGAGATTTATCTTGCGCAAAGCGGGGAACGGGTGCAGAAAATTCACGCTGCCATGGCGGAATATCTGGAAAAAGGCATCCTTCGGCAGGCTGTTAAAAACGGCTTTGTTCTAACGGAGCGTACAACGCAAAGCGGCTCAAGGCTGGGCCTGATAGCCGCCGCCGATCTAAACAGCTATGAATTTGATACGGGTTCCCGGTCCATGATACGAGCCACGGAGGGAACCATTCTCTCCCGTATCCCTCCCAGGCTTGCCGTACGGCAGGGCGCTGCGCTGGAATGCCCCCATGTGCTTTTGCTGCTGGACGACCTGCAAAAAACCGTGATAGAGCCTTTGTATGCAAGGCGCGGGGAACTGGCGCCGCTTTATGATTTCTCCTTGATGGCCGGAGGCGGACGCTTGCGGGGCTGGGCGGTGACGGACACGGCTCATTTGCGGGGGGTATGGGAAGCGCTTTGCGCATTGAAGGCCGGGCTGCCTCAGCATAATCCGCTTTTGATGGCCGTCGGGGACGGAAACCATTCCCTGGCCACCGCCCGCACCTACTGGCATCAGCTTAAGGAATCGCTTGCGCCTTTTGAAGCCGCGAACCATCCTGCCAGGTATGCGCTGGTGGAAGTGGAGAACATACATGACGCGGCGCTTCAATTCCATCCCATCCACCGGGTATTATTCCACACAAACGGGGATGCCTTGATGAGGGAATGGGCGGAATACAGCCAGGCCCGCGGCATGGCGCTGAGTCAAACGCAAAAAACGCCCGGCGACCATGTTATTACCATGCTTTATGGCGGAAGGGAAACAACTGCGGTTATCCACAATCCCGATGCTTCCCTGGCGGTGGGCACGCTTCAAAAATTTCTGGACGACTATCTCTGCCGTCACAAAGAGGCGGAAATCGACTACATACACGGGGAGGAAACGGTGCGGGGCCTGTGTGACCAAAGGGACACCGTAGGTTTTCTGGTGCCTGCCTTTGCCAAGGAGGCCCTGCTGCCCGCCGTGCGGAGCGATGGCGCGCTGCCCCGAAAGACATTCTCCATGGGAGAAGCCAGCGAAAAGCGATATTACATGGAATGCAGAAAAATGCAATAGCGGAAAATCGGCGCAGTTTGAACAATGAGGGCTGCCTTGAAGCGAAAAAATCGCGGCGAGGCAGTCCTTTTTTTGACATGATGTTCTGCAAAGACAAAAGCTTCGCTTTCCCCGCTTAATATGCTTTATCCCATGCGATCCGTATTCAAAAATGTATCCATTTTTCAATCGTCGTTTACAATTTACATTTATTAGGATATAATGAATCGATAGATGTGGCGAAAAAACTGAAAGCCTGGCACCCGGTTCAGCGCGATGATTGGAGAGAGCTTATGATATTTCCCATTCTTTCTGCAAAACTGCATAAACCCCATCTGCCTGACAGCATGATATCAAAAGGAGTACTACTAAAGGACAGTCAGTGGGCAAGCGTGATACTGGTCTCCGCACAGGCCGGCTCAGGAAAATCGACCGCCGTTTCCGCCTGGCTGTCGGAACAGGACAGGGCTTACTGCTGGTACTCCCTGGACGATTGGGACAATGATCTTATGCAGTTTTTTTGCTATCTGGCCGAAGGGATCAAGACCATTGACGGGCAGGCGGCTGAAGCGCTTAAGCAGTTGCTCGACGCTTATCAGACCATCGGCTTCGAAGCGTATTCAAGGGCCTTGATCCATCAATTGCATTGTGTAAAGTCTCCATTTATACTGATACTGGACGATTATCACGTCATACGCAACGAACAGCTCCATCAGGTAATGAGGATGCTGCTTGAACACCTTCCGCCTTCGATGCAATTGGTTCTGATTAGCAGGGAAGACCCTCCGTTTCCGCTGGCGAAATTGCGGGCGGACAAAAGGCTTCTGGAGGTCAGGGTCAGCGAGCTTAAGTTCACAGAAGATGAGGCGAATGCATTTTTTTCACGGCAGCTTCAAATATCGCTTGATCCGGCGCAGCTGCGGCGGCTCTTTCAGCGGACGGAGGGGTGGATCGCAGGCCTTCAGATGGCGGCGCTTTCTATGCAGGGGCTTGAGGATGTCAATGATTTTATTGAGGCGCTTATCGGCAGCCATTATTATGTAATGGACTATTTGATGGAGGAGGTGCTTGAGCACCATTCCTCGCAAATCAAGGCATTTTTGCTGCAAACCTCCATACTTGAGTCGTTTTCCGGTGATCTTTGCGATGCCTTGCTCCAACTTGACACGGGTGCCTGCAGCGCCATGATCGAAAGGCTTGTAAAGACGAACAGCTTTATCATCCCAACCGATTCATCCCGCCAATGGTATCGGTATCATCACCTCTTTAGAGACCTTCTCAGGCAGCGCCTTCAGGGCCAGCCAAAAAGCGTATTGGAGCTGCTCCATCGCCGGGCAGGACTTTGGCTTAAAGAAAAAGGCCGCGAACAGGAAGCCATTGATCACTTACTGCAGGCAAATGCGTTTGAGGAAGCGGCTGCGCTCATTGAGTGCAAATGGGCTGAAATGGACAGTCAGCTTCAATCAAAATCCTGGCTTGAAGTGGCAAGGCGGCTGCCGCTGGTGATTATCGAAAAAAGCCCGGTCCTAACAATGGGTTATGGCTGGGCATTGCTTGATATGGGCGACGTGGAAACATGCACAGGGTGGTTTGGCAAGGCGCTGGAATTGTACAACCGCTGTCAGGCAGGTGCGCGTCCGGATGACATTATCATAAGCGATATGGCTCAATTTGATATGCTGCCGGCTACGGTTGCTTCCGCCTATGCGTATATTGCGGCGGCTACGGGAGATATTGACGGCATTTTTGCGCATGCGCGCTACGCGCTTACGCGAATACCAAAGGACCAATATTCAAAACGCAGCGTTGTGGATATACTTTTAGGCTTTGCCCATTGGGAAAGCGGCGATTTGAAGGAAGCGGAATCCGTAATCGCAGGCTCCCTGAATGACATAAAAAGAAGTTCAAATACGCTGATAGAGTATTCCTATTACATGGTGCTCGGAGAATTGTACATTCATCAGGGCTCCCTGAGTAAAGCAAAAGCAATATTCGAGCAGACGATCTCAAAGCTAATCAAGGAGCATCTCACCCCCATTCTGCTGCCCAGCTTGTATCTGGGGTTAGCAAAAATTGCTTTTATGCAGGGTGACAACGGTCAGTCCCGCGCATTGCTTGAGGAAAGTAAAACATATGGGCGTCATTACGCGCTGATGGATTGGAAATACAAGCATTACCTGTTGCTTGCGCGGATCTATTGCAGCGAGGGGCTGTACGATTTGGCGCGTGATTGCATTCATGAAAGCAGGGCAAGCTACTATCTGAATCCAATTCCTGAGGACGTCACAATTGACAGCATAGAAAAACAGATAGAATTAGGGGCGGCGCATCAACAGCCCGGCCAGCTTCCGGTCCCAATGAATGGGAAGGGGCAAGCATTTACGAAGGAGCACGCCAATCAATCGCTCGCGGAGCCGCTAACGGCAAGGGAGCTTGAGGTGCTTTCATTAATAGTGTCCGGATTATCCAATCAGCAGATTTGTGATACGCTTTTTTTGGCGCTGAGCACCGTGAAAGGCTACAATCAAAGCATATTTGGCAAGCTCGAAGTCAATCGCCGAATGCAGGCCGTGGCCAAAGCGAAAGAGCTTGGCCTGGTATAGCGCATTGATAAAAAAGCAGTACCCTACTCTGTTATCGAAATCCCCTACTTTTTTGCAATAGAAAACCCTACTTAAGGATGTACAAAGACCCCCCCGCCGCTGATATTCTTATGACAAATAAGCAGCGAAAGCGGGGAGGTCCTTTTATGAAAGCGCAAACCCAGGTACTGCACGGAAAATCCAGCGAACAAATGCCTATGCTCCTTTCAAAGCTATGGGTGTTTCTATCCGTGAACTACATCCTGTGCGATCTATTGAGCAATATGGAAACCGCGGTCATAAGGGGCTTGCTGGAGGGCAATATCGCCGGCATCCCAATGACGGCAGAATTTCTGCTGCTTGCGGGGGTCTCACTGGAAGTACCCTTCCTGATGGTGGTATTGTCGGCGGTCTTGCCTTATAAGGTAAACCGCGGAATCAATATCGGCGCGGCAATCCTCATGATCCTGTATCAGCTGGCATCTTTTTTTGCCGGCTCTGGCATAACGCTCCATTACGCATTTTTCTCAGCGATTGTGATTCTGGGAAATGCCGTGATATTGGTGCTCACGGCCAGATGGAAGAGGTGATGGCGCATGCTGTACGAGATTGTCATCCGCGGATATATCTCAGATGCCTGGTTTGAGGAACTGACGGTGGTCAGAAAGCCGGATTTGGAAACCTTGCTCCGAGGCCGGCTCGCCGATCAATCGGCGCTGTACGGTGTCCTTCGAAAAATCAATGACCTGGGCATTGATCTGATCTCGGTCAACAGAATCAAAGAAGAAGCATAGGCCCCGCCTTGAAACATCATGGCCAATGATACCCCGGAGGAAAACAAGCACTCACCCAGATGAAGGAGGTTTCGCAGATGAAGGCAATTGTATATGCGGGAAAAGGCTTTCCCGGCAAATTAATGCTCACGGAAGTGAAAAAGCCCGTTGCAAGGGATAGGGAAGTATTGGTGAAGATTCACGCGGCCACCATAACGCCATCAGATATTGATGGGATGG
>JAEWNM010000089.1 GCA_023392755.1 Bacillota bacterium | reverse complement strand
CGCTTTACTGGGCAGTCTTCGCAGAAGCAAGAATATCGTTTGCCTCGGCAAGGAATTGGGCTGCAGCCGCGTCCAGATCGCTGATCATCTCATAGCGAACCTGCTCTGTATACTGATCCAACAGTTCGGCAATTTCACGGTGTACGACAGGGTCGGCGTTCATCAGGGGAGAAGCGTTGCCCGGTTCGCTGAAGTAATCTACGATATCGGAAACTTCTTTGCCCACTTCACTCAAGGACGGGGCGATATGCTCACGCATTTTGCCGGATACGGGGATGGCACGATCAACGCCAATGATATCAAAGCAATCCGGATCGTTGGTGAAGAAGTTAAGGAATTTGACGGCGGCATCCTTTTTTGCGCTCTGCTCGGATACGCACCAGAACATGCTGGGCTTAAGGTAAGTGCAGGAGGCGGTGGCATCATCCTGGTCGGGGATGGCGAACATACCCAGTTCAGCGCCGGTGGCATCGATATACGCCTGTAATTCATTGCTGTTCTGGTAGCGGGCCCAGGTATCGGTGACCAGGGAGTTGAAAGCGGTGGCGGCGGTCTCCTCGCCGGGAATCATGCCATAGCCTTCCGCCTGAGCGGTGAGAATAGTGTTCCACATATCCACGATATATTTGGGATCATCAAAACCAAGGGCGGATGCATCGTCATTGTACAGGTTCATGCCATAGTTGCGCAGGCGAAAGCGCAGATTATCGGCAGACCCGCCAACAATGAAGGTGTCACGCATGCCGGTCTTCTCATAAACAGCCTTGGAAACAGCGATATACTCAGAGAATGTCGGGTCCAGGGGAATTTCCACCCCGGCCTGGGCCACCAGATCCTTGCGGTACAGCATGACAGGGGCATTGGTGCCGGTGGACAAGGCATACAGCTTGCCATTGATTTTGCCGCTGGCCAGTATATTTTCAGAGACATCGCTCACGTTCAGCGAGCCGTCCGCAACATAGTCATCCAGTGACGCCAAAACTCCGGTCTGAGCATACTGGGCCAGGTAAGCATAATCCATCTGGAAAATATCGGGGGTCAGGCCGCCGGCAACCTGCGCAGACAGCTTGCTCCAATAACCGCCCCAGTCGGTGAATTCCATTTCAAGCTTGATATCAGGATACTTCTCCATGAATTTCTCAACAAGCTTCATGGTCAGGTCGTGACGGGTTTGGCTGCCCCACCAAAGGATGGTCAGGGTTACAGGTTCGTCGGCAGCAGCCGCCACCACAGGCAGCATGACCGAGCATAGAAGCAGGATGGCCGTCAGGAGAGAAAGGAAACGTTTCATACAGGGGAACACCTCCGATTCTTTGTTGGATTCATTTTAGCGAATGCCACCCGCTTTTGACATGCATATTTCAGAGATATTTGGTCATTTTTTCGTCATATTGGACATGCCTTGATAATCAAGCGACCACTCATCACGAAAAAACAGCCTCGGCCGGCAGTTTGCTTTCCAGAATCCCACTTTGAATTGCATGCTCCTTTTGTTATTTATTTGCGCTATCGCACATGCTGCGGTACTCCTTTGGGGTTACCCCGGTATACTTTCGAAACACCTGGCTGAAGTAGTGGGGATTGTTGCCCAGTCCGATTTTTTCAGCGATTTCGTAACTGTGCAGCGAGGCATCTGTGGCCATGAGCATCTTCGCCCTTTCCATGCGGACCTCCAGCAGGTAGGAACTGAACTTGCGTCCCATGGCACGCGTAAACTCCCGGCCAATATAATCCGCGTTCATATACACCACATTGTCGGCCAGAAATTGCAATGACAGCGATTCATCCGCATAGTGGCTGTCCACATATGCGGTCATCTGCTGAACAAAGCCATGGGCCGCCCCGCCTTCGCCCTTTAACCGGATCAGGCTCCTGGCAATCAGCTGCTCCAAAGAGCCATTCTCCCGAAAGGCATCCATGATGACATTCAGCCCCCATTCAGCCTGCCCGCTGCCCAGGCTGCTGGTTACAACAGAGATCAGCGCTTCCTGCAGAAGGCTTGGCTCCTCCGCCGTCTTGGCGACTTCACACACCTGCTTTTCCATTTGCGCAGGCTCCAGGGCGCTTTCTCGCAGTTCGTTGAACATTTTCACCAGCGTCCTGATCCTGTCCTGACGCTCCCCATACAGGTGCAGCACATGCTTGCGCTGCCTGTGAATGATGCGGCACGCGCGCTCCAGTGCTTGCTCCAGCTCATCCTTGGAGCATGGCTTCAGCAGATATTCCATAACACCGGATTTCAGCGCCTGCTGGGCATACCCAAACGTATCATAACCCGAGATAATAATGGTTTGAAGCTGCGGATGCATCGACATGGCCCGCTCCGCCAACTCCAGGCCGTTCATGCCCGGCATACGCACATCCGTCAGCAAAATGTCCGGCATATCGTCCATCATACTGTCCAGTGCGGCAAATGCGTTGCTGCACGAGGCGGAGACCACCGTGTCCAGCTTTTTCCAGTCGATCATCCCTTCAATACCCTCACGGATAATCTGTTCATCATCCACCAGCAGCAGCTTGTACATGCCAATCCCTCCTCATTCAAAATCAAGCCATGCCCAGCACGCTATTCTCCGCCTCGGGTATCCGGCAGATGAACGGTGATGCACGTATGCCCAGGCTCGCTTTTTACATGAAGGCCATACCGGCTGGAAAAAGCATACTGCACGCGGCGGTGTATGTTGCGCATGCCGATTCCCAAGCCCTCCGGCTTGATTTCTCCGCTTTCCAGCTTGGAAAGAATATCCTCATCCATGCCCGGCCCGTTATCTTCTACCATCAGATCAATGCCATCCGCTGACGCCTGACCTCTGATGCGGATGATGCAAGCATCCAGCATTTCCTCCAAAGCATGGTGCACCGCATTTTCCACCAGCGGCTGCAATGTCATGGCGGGAAGCCGGCAGGTCAGCAGACTTTCATCAATGTCATACTCCACCCTGAGCCGGTCGCCATAACGGATCAATTGAATGCGAAGGTATTCCTTTGTAATTTGCAAATCCTCTGCCACGCTAGCAATATCTCGTGTGTCATTGAGGGTTGTGCGCAGCATTTTCCCCAGTGCATCGGTCATAGTGGCAATCCGCTCATCCTGAGATTGCGTGGCCATACAATAGATGGATTCCAGCGTATTGTACAGAAAATGCGGCCGCACCTGGGCTCGGAGCTGCTGCATCTGCTTTTCCTGCAAAACCTTCTGCTGCTCATAATGATCCCGCATCATACGGTCATAATCACGGGTCATCTTATCAAAATGCCGGTGCAGCTGGCCGATTTCATCACGCCGCTTTACATAGTGATCGTTTTTTTCAGGCACTGGATGGCCGCTCTTCGCAAAAGCATCAAACTTGTCCAACAAAAATTTCAAATGCTTCAATACGGTGGAAATCAGCCATGCGCCGGCCAGCAGGGCTAAAACTATGGCAGCAATGGCAATTCCCGTGGTTAAGCGGACGGTGGTGCTGATGGTTGTGTTGATTTTGCTGTAATCCACCAATGTTACATAGCGCCAGCCATTGGAGGCTGTATAGCGCACACATAAAACGTCCTGCCCATCCAGCTGCATGTATACATATCCTTCTTCCCCGTCCGGCAGATCACGAATCCGTTCATCACTGGCATACAGGCAAATATCGTCGCTATATATGGCGCAGGAAAGCGGACTGCTTAGCTGGCTCATATTGGCAAGATACTTTTGCACAAGGCTCTGCAAGTCCATTTGTATCAGCATGGTCGCCAGTGTGTCCAGCGAAAAGTTTTCAATTTCCCGAATCGCGCGCAGCAGGAACAGTCTTGCAGGTTGCCCGTCCTCTGCCAGCCACACCTCCCGGCCATACTTGCGCGCAGCATAATTGACCCTGTCTACAGTCAGTTCATCAGCGGTGGACGCATTCCCAAAGGACTGGCTGAACATGGCGCCGCTGGCGGTTTTCAGCTGAAAGGTAACGGCGCTGGTGAACCAGATGCCAAAATAGCCCATTCTGTCGCCAACCTCCTGTTTTGCCTCAACCCAGGCAATGGTGCCGGGAGGATGATCCTTCATGATGGATAAATTCTTCTGCAGCACATTGTCTGCTAAAATCCGGTAGGACAGCTCCTCTATATCGTTTAGTTCCGCCTGAATTTTGTCGGCAAAGAGCGTTATCATTTGAACGCTGCTTTTGTACAGCTGTTCATCATAGGCGGCATAGGGAATACGAACCAAAGCAAAGACGCTGAAGAAGACAAGCAGCATCGTCAGCAGCGGTATCAGCAGAAATTTTTCCCTAAGGCGCATGTTGGCCAGCCAATGGAACAGCTTATGCAAAAATCTCATCCTTTCTGGCTTTTCCGGCTTGGCCTGCCCGCTGCCGTCTGAATTTCAGGGGTGTCATTTGGAATTGCTGGCGGAACCTGCGCACAAAGTTGCTGACGTCACCATAACCGCATTGCGATGAAATTTCCAACACCGGCAGGTCTGTTTTAAGCAGCAGCTCCTTGGCATGTGCCAGGCGTCTTTGTGTGATATATTGCATGGGACTGATGCCAACATGCTGACGGAAATGGGCTGACAGGCAGCCCGGGCTGACATGATATTTTGATGAAAGGTCATTCAGGGAAAAACCGACTGCAAAACCGCGGTCCAGCTCATCCAGAATGGCTTGCATCGGCAGAAGTGACTCCTTGCCCTCAGGAATAAACATATCCGGCCGTAGTGCCACAACATCCGTCAATATCAGCGTCAGCAGCGCCTCAACCCGCTGATCCATATAAGCGCCGCCCCGGCCTGCCGTATCTATGAGCAAGTCGAAATAAGTATCAAAGCGCCGTTTATCCTCCCCCACCTGCAGGACATAGGGGAATTTGTCACCGTGAAAACGGAATACCGACAATAAATGCGCATCGCTATGGAATGCCTTGAGCTGTGTATGCGGAATTAGCAGATAATACCTGCGGTACACATCGGTAATCATGCGTGTGGCATGCTCATCAAACTGATTCAAAAAAACCAATGACCCGGCGTCTGCACGAAAATCCCTTCCGCGAATGGTCACCATCACCGAACCCTCAAGCACATATAGCATTTCATAATACACATGCGTATGGATGCTTCGGGATAGTGGAAGATCGCTGAAAACAATCTCAAAAGGCAAGGGTCTCTCTTCCTCCAATGCGATTTTACATATTTCCATGTTAAAACAGCGCGTTTGCAAGAGTATTTGTACTTTATCATAGTCTTATCAAAATGGCAAGGAGACGACTGCCGTGCCGCATGAATCATTCCGCTATCCCACGCTGGAAGCTGTCGGGGAAGCGGCATCCAGACTGCATGCATTCCTCCCCCTTTCCCAGGAAATCTCACCCCTGTTTACACCTTTGCAAATGGGTGGGCACAGGCTTGAAAACCGCATCGCTTTTCAACCGATGGAAGGCTCGGACAGTGGCCAAGACGGTGCGCCAGATACGCTGACCATCCGCCGCTACGAGCGTTTTGCCAAGGCCGGCCCGGGCCTGATCTGGTTTGAAGCTGTGGCGACCGTAACCGAAGGCCGGGCCAGCGCACACCAGCTTTATATAACACAAAGCAATGTAGGCCAATTCCAAAGGTTGAACGACCGCATGCGGGAAATTTGCCTCAGGGAAAACGGATATGTGCCACTGATCATAATGCAGGCTACCAACAGCGGCCGTTATGCAAAGCCCAGCGGACATCCGGAACCAATGATTGCCTACAACTGTCCCCCGTTGGAGGAAGCGCCGCTGAATAAGGAGTGCATCCTTACAGACGAACAGCTTCGCCGCTATGAAGAAGCATTTGAAAAGGCAGCTGGACTAAGTCAACGTGCCGGCTTTGATGGTATGGACGTTAAATGCTGCCACCGCTATCTGGCCAGTGAACTGCTCAGCGCGTATACGCGTCCCGGTTCATATGGCGGCAGCTATGAAAACCGTACACGCTTCCTCAAAAATGCCTATCGCGCCGCACAGTCCGGCAGCACAGGCGGTTTTTTTCTTACCAGCCGCCTGAATGTTTACGATGGCTTCGCCTACCCTTATGGATTCGGCGTCCGTGAAGGCAGCCTGGAACCGGATCTTTCAGAACCGGTCCGCCTTATCCGTGAACTGCGTGAAGAGTTCCAAATACCCATGATCAATATCACCATGGGCAATCCCTACAAGAATCCACACGTCAACCGCCCCTACGACCGGGGTAGCTATGTTCCGGACGAGCATCCCATCACCGGCCTTGGCCGTATGATGAAGGGGGTATCAGATATACAGGCGGCTATACCCGATCTGCCGGTAATAGGCAGCGCCTTCACCTATCTGCGCCAATTCTCAATAAACCTGGCGGCAGGCATGGTCGGCAGCGGCCGCTGCGCCATGGCAGGCTTTGGGCGGATGGCCTTTGCCTATCCCGGTTTCATCAAGGCAGCCAGGGAAAAAGGCCGGCTGGACAAGCGGAAGGTTTGCGTTACCTGCGGCAGGTGCGCCTTGCTTTTGCGTTCGGGTGGGCCCTCAGGCTGTGTGGTTCATGACAAGGAGGTATATACCCTATGAAGACCGCTCTTGTTACCGGTTCCAGCCGTGGTATCGGCCGCAGCATTGCCGATATGCTGACAGAGAGCGGTTACAGCGTCATCTATTCCGGCACTAAGACGTCCCCTCCCGCCGGCCTTTCCACGCAGGCGGATTACTTTGCGTGCGACATATCAAACGCCGATTCGCGCAAGGCTGCCATCACCCATGTCATGGAGACCTATGGGCGGCTGGATGTGTTGGTCAATAATGCCGGGGTCGCCCCCTTTACGCGCAAGGACCTGCTGGATATGGAGGAGGAAAGCTTTGACCGGGTGATGGGTATCAACCTCAAAGGCACACTGTTTATGTGCCAGCTGGCCGCCAAGGCCATGCTTTCAGCCCGCGGAGCCATTGCGGATTACACGCCCCGCATCATCAACATCGGCAGCATATCTGCCTATGCCTCCAGCACGATGCGCGGTGAGTACTGCATCAGCAAGGCCGGGGTAGGCATGGTGACACAGTTGTTTGCCGACCGTTTGGCCGCCGAGGGCATTTTGGTGTTTGAAGTTCGCCCAGGTATTATTGAAACAGATATGACTCAGGCTGTCCATGGGAAATACCAGAAGCTGATTGACGGCGGCCTGCTTCCCATCCCCCGTTTTGGCAAGCCCTGCGATGTGGCACGGATGGTACTGGCTTGCTGCTCCGGCCATTTGGATTATTCGGCCGGCCAGGTGCTGGACGCAGATGGCGGCTTTTCCCTAAGGAGGCTGTAAATGAAAGAGCTTGCTGCCCGCACGGTTGTCATCGGCTCCGGCTGCGCCGGCTTGAATGCCGCCGACTGGCTGGCCGCCCTTTGCGAAGACGATTTCATTCTTATAACCGAAAACATGCTGTCCGGCACCTCCCGCAACACAGGCAGCGACAAGCAAACCTATTACAAGCTATCTTTGGCCGGGGACGAGGGCGACAGCGTGGGCAGTCTCGCCGCCACCCTGAAACAAGCGGATGTGGACGGTGATATCGCCTTATGTGAAGCAGCAGGCTCGGCCCAATGCTTTTTCAAGCTTGTTCAGCTTGGCGTCCCATTTCCCTTTAACAGCATGGGTGAATATGTGGGCTATCAAACCGATCATGATGTGTACCGGCGGGCGTCCTCCGCAGGCCCGCTGACCAGCCGTTACATGACGGAGGCCCTGGAAAGCAGCGTCCGGAATCGCGGCATTACGATTCTTGACCATACCTTGGCCTTTCGCATCCTAACGGATGACAACGGTGTATGCGGCCTTCAGTGCCTGGATACGATTGACCGGACTTTTACAACCATACGCTGTGCCCACATCATTCTGGCAACCGGCGGCCCGGCGGCGATTTACCGGGATCGCGTATATCCTGTGAGCCAATCCGGCATGAGCGGCATGGCCTTTGAAATCGGTGCCAAAGGCGCGAACCTTGACTGCTGGCAGTACGGCCTGGCATCTGTTCAATTTCGCTGGAATGTATCAGGCAGTTACCAGCAGGCCCTGCCCCGCTATGTTTCTGTAGACGAGGCAGGATACGAATACGACTTCCTCTCAGAAAGCATGACGCTTGCCCAAAAGCTGAACAATTCATTTCTGAAGGGATATCAATGGCCCTTTGATCCCCGCAGGGCGGAAGGTTCCTCCCGTATAGATATGCTGGTAAAAGCCCAGGAGGATTTGGGACGCCGTGTCTACCTGGATTACCGGCGAAATCCCACCGGTTACAGTCTGGATGCGCTATCAGATGAATCCCGGAATTACCTTGTCAATTGCGGGGCCACCCAGGATACGCCTATAAAGCGCCTGCGCGCAATCAATGCACCGGCCATTGAACTGTACCAATCCAACGGCATTGCCCTGCAAAAGGAAATGCTGGAGGTTCGTGTATGCGCCCAGCACCATAATGGCGGCATCGCGGTGGACAGCAACTGGCAGTCCAGCATCCCCGGTTTGTATGCCTGCGGCGAAGCGGCAGGTACCTTTGGCCAGTACCGGCCAGGCGGCGCGGCGTTGAACAGCACCCAGGTGGGCTCTATGCGGGCGTCCGTACACATTGCAAAAACCAGCAGGCGTACCGTCCCCTTCGCTGCTCCCAAAGATGCGCCATTGCTGCTGCCAGCCGGCGACGCGGAGAAATTGATTGCCGAGCTGCAGGGCCTTATGACGCATTATGCATCCTTTGTACGGGAAAAGCATGGTATTTGCCGTTTGCTTTCCCGGCTTGATGAATTGGAGCGGGATGTCATTCCCGCCAGCACGGAGGACAATCAGTTGCTCCATCGGCTTCGTCTGCGGGATATTGCTATAACCCAACGGCAGGTTCTCAATGCCATGCTGCATGCCCTTGACAGCAAAGAGCCCGGCGTTTTGGAAACCTGCCGGGGGCAGTGCAGGCGAAGACCGGCACGGCCGCTGCCAGACCGTGACCTTTGGTTTGAGCGGGTATGGCAAAAATACCGAAGTGAAAATATGTGACTCATGGGAAAAGGGGCAGTCTCAAATCACGGTGCAGTCAAGCGCTGCCCAAGGAGGGTTCATTATGGCTATTCGACCACGTGTACTGCTGGTTGGCGCCGGCGGCTATGGCGCGCTTTACCTTCGGGAAATGATCGGTCATGATACCGGTGCCGATATTGTGGGCATCTGTGACGTAAGTGCGGATATTCAGCAGAAAATCCCGGTAATCAGGGAAAAAGGCATCCCCGTTTACGACAGCCTGGAGGCCTTTTATGCAAAGGATACAGCCGACCTGGCGATCATTGTCACCCCTGTGCATTACCACACGGAGATGACACAAACCTGCCTTGCCCACAAAACCAACGTATTGTGCGAAAAACCGCTCTGTTTAACCATGGCGGAAGCCGAGGGTATGTTAGAAGCCGCCAAGGCAGCCGGCAAATTTCTGGCACTGGGTTACCAGCTCAACTATAGACACGATGTGCTGGCCCTAAAGCGCGATATTCTTTCAGGGAGATTCGGCCAGCCTAAACGGCTGTCGATTTATCACTGCTATCGGCGCGGTTCAAAGTATTACGCCCGCAACAACTGGGCCGGCCGCATTAGGGCGGATGGCCGTGAGGTGTTTGACAGTCCCTTTACCAACGCTTGTGCCCACAATTTCCAGATGATGACTTTTATGTTGGGCGACAGCCTCCGTACAGCCTGCGACGTAACAAGCGTGGAAGCCGAGCTGTATCACGCCAATCCCAACATCGAAAACTATGATATAGCCGCACTGCGCTTTTTAACGACCGGCGGCGTCCCGCTTCTATATTATACCGCCCATCCCATTCAGTCCGTGGACCTTGGCCCATGCGGTGTATTTGAGTTTGAAAAGGGAACCATTACCTTCCACACTGAAAAGCCTTCATTCAAGGCAGTCATGCAAGATGGCACGAGCCTTGATTATTCCTTGATTAATGCCGGCAGTCCGATGCAAAAGCTGTATGACGCAATTGACTGTGTAAAAAACGGCGGTGAGCCTGTCTGCGGCGTGGCTGCGGATATGCCCCATATCCGTGCGGTTCGTATGGTGCAGGAGCAGCCTGTCCGCCACGTGCGTGCCGACCTGTTGTGCACCATGAAAACTGATGACGATACCTTTTTATATGTTCGCGGCTTGGAAGATATTTTTGCAAATTGCGCGCGCGCCTGGGCTTTGCCTTCTGAGATTGGCTATACTCTTTAGCACCAATACCCGCCGCCGCTGATGGCACAGCCGAGCTTGTTGTATGCAATAGGCGGAAACGATGGCTGAGCTCCGATGGGTCAACGGCTCTTATTACGGATCGGCACCGAGCCGCATAACCTGCAATGGAAAATCCTTGTCATAGCCGCTCAGATTGACAGGTTCAACGCGGCAGGTGCGATTCAGCAGCATGCGGACATCATCACCCTGGCCGCAGGCTGGCCATTTGGGAAGCAACCTGGAACAGGGCGCGCCGGTTTGGATGAAGGAAAGCCAGGCATCCTTCAATATGTCGGCCATACAGTCGCATGCCATTTCATGTGAAGCGCGCATGGCAGGCGGCATCCTCTCAAACAACGCCTCATTATCCGAGGAGTGGTGGGCAATGGTGCCGCCACGATAATCCCATCGGTACAAAAAGACGGGAAGCCCTGCGCCTGTCAGCAGGAAAGCAGTGCGCAAAAAGGCCTGGCAATAAGTATAGTCAGTAGCAATCCGGCCATACGCCGCCGCATAGCCAAGGCTCTGCCGCGCTTTCTTATATTGGCTGTAAACATATTCGCCGCCCGCTCCAAATTTCCAGATCATCTTTTTCCGCATGGCGTCATCGCCTATATCTGTCTGATCAGCGCCGGGCTGCAAAAACAGTTCCTCCAGCGTATGGCCCATCAGCACCGGAACGCGGGACACACACCCGTTTCGAATGCAGGCCTCAACATCCCCCGGCAGGGCAATGCCATCTGCTGTTGGTCCGTAGGATTCCGCTTTGAAATATGTTTCGTTGGCTTTTTCCTGGGCAGCGACGATTTCCTGGGGGGATTTATCCAGCACCAACGAAGCATCCTTCTCCTCAAGGCCCATTGCGTGAAGGAAGTTCTGCGTAAGCGCCGCCGCCGTGCCAGTATCCTTGATGCTCTGCAGCGCGCCGCTCATGGCAATAGCCCCTTGGAACAGCCCTTTGGCCAGGGGCGAGACCAGCAGGTTCATTACCGATTTGCCTCCGGCAGATTGCCCCATCAGCGTTACCCGGTCCGGGTCACCACCGAAAAAGGATATGTTCTCTTTCACCCATTTCAGCGCCAGCACCTGATCTAAAAGCCCCAGGCTTCCTGAAGCGGCGTAGTTCGTGCCCAGCGCCTTACCCAGATACAAATACCCCAGTGCTCCCACGCGATAGTTAGCCGCCACCATCACAATATCCCGGGAACCAATCAAGTGCGGCCCATCCCATCCCAGTTCGGAATTGGAGCCCTCCATGTGACCACCGCCAAAGATATAGAACACCACCGGACGTTTGTTCCCGTCCGCGCCAGGCGTCCATATATTCAGGTTAAGGCAGTCCTCATTGTAAGCAGCCGTATCCCTGTCCTGGCACCAGGGCGGAGGCATTTGAATGGGCCGAGGGCCAAAGCGGGTGCAGTCCAGCACACCTTCCCAATCATGCGCGGGCATGGGCGGTTTGAACCGGAGTGGCCCTACCGGAGGCGCGGCAAAAG
>JAEWNM010000334.1 GCA_023392755.1 Bacillota bacterium | reverse complement strand
CCTCATCCAGCACAATGATCTGTTCGGCATGCAAAACGGTGCTGATGCGCTGGGCCACGATAATCACGGTGCTGCCCGCTGTTTCCCGCCTGAGCGCCGCGCGCAGCGCCACGTCCGTTTTGTAATCTACAGCGGAGAAGCTGTCGTCGAAAACAAAGATTTCGGGCGCTTTGAGCACAGCCCTTGCAATGGCAAGGCGCTGCTTTTGCCCGCCGGACACATTGGCGCCGCCCTGGGAAATGGCGTCGGAATATCCTTCCGGCTTTTCTGCAATAAAATCCGAAGCCTGGGCGATGGACGCCGCTTTTTCGATATCCTCCTGAGGCGCGTTTTCCACCCCGAAGGCGATGTTGGAAGCTATGGTGCCGGAAAAAAGCACGCCCTTTTGCGGCACGTAGCCGATACGCTCCCTCAAACTGTGCTGGGAAACATCGCGTACATCCCGGCCGTCCACCGTGATACGCCCGCCGGTAACGTCAAAGAACCTTGGCAGCAATTGTACCAGCGTAGACTTGCCCGATCCCGTGCCGCCCAATATGGCGGTGGTCTGGCCAGGCATCGCGGTGAAGCTGACGTGGCTTAGCATATCCTCCTTCGCATCGGGGTAGCGGAAGGAAACATCTTCAAACCGTACGATACCCTTTTGCGACGCGTCAAAGCTGGCGGGGGCATCGGGGTCACGGATGGAGGCGGGGGCGGAGATGACTTCGTCAATGCGCTTGGCGGATACGGACGCCCGGGGGAGCATGATGGACATGAAGGAAATCATCAGGAAGGCCATGATGATCTGCATGGCATACTGTATAAAGGCCATCATATCGCCCACCTGCATGGTGCCATTACTGACGCTGTGGGCACCCACCCACAGGATCAGCAGCGAAATGCCGTTCATGATGAGCATCATCAGCGGCATCATGCCGGACATCATCCTGGTTACAAAGCGGTGGGTTTTGGTCAACAGCGTATTGGCCTTGTCAAAACGCTCCTCTTCCTTCTTCTGGGTCCCGAAGGCCCGTATCACGGGCAGCCCGGTCAATATCTCCCTGGCGACAAGGTTCAATTGGTCGATATAGGGCTGCAGCTTCTTGAACTTGGGCAGGGATACAAAGTACAGCGTGCCTACCAGCGTAAGCAAAAGGCTTACGGCCAGCGCAATGATCCATGTCATGGACACGTTTGTGCGCAGCACCTGGAATATGCCGCCCAGGCCCATGATAGGCGCAAAGATGACCATGCGCAAAAGGAACACCATCACCGTCTGCACCTGCTGTATATCGTTGGTGGAGCGGGTGATAAGCGAAGCGGTGGAAAAGCTGTCCATTTCCTTTTGGGAAAAGGATACCACCTTTGAAAATACGCGGCTGCGCAAATCCCGGCCCAGCGTGGCGGAAATGCGGGAGCCCAGGTAGCCCACGCTGACGGAAGCGGCCATGGCGGCCAAGGCAATGCCCAGCATTTTAAGGCCCGCCAGCAGTATGTAGCTGGACTGGACCGATGCGGTATCCAGGCCGACGGCCTGGTATTCCGCCTGAAGGAACGGTATGGAAAGCTGCATGAGCGCCGTATCCGGAATGGCGGACATCTGGCTGTGGATGCCGGCCAGAATGGGGTCGCGGATCAGGGCGGGCAGGTTTTTAAGGCCGCCCAGCAATTCGGCGCCTTCGGCAGCCATGCCGCCGAAGCTGGATTCAGCCATGGATTCCGGTATTTTTCCATCCGCGATCATGCGGATCAAAAACGCGCGGGAAAAGATGGCATCAAGGGCGGCAAGCGTATCCTCATCCGTATTCTTCAGCTCATACAGCATTTCAGATGCCTGCAAAGGGTATTTTGTACCTTCCCGGACAGGCAGCTCCTGGTAGTTGGGCAGTACCGTGCCGCTATAATCGGCGCTTGGCATAAACACGGACAGCGTTTCCAGCTCTTTTTGGCGTATCACTGTCGGGGTCGGGCTTTCAATGCCCTGCTGCTGGATGCCCACATTGACGATTTGGGCGGTGTAGCCGGGCAGCGCCAGCTCGCACATGGCCTGCACAGCCAGCATGGCAACCACCATCAGCAAGGCCGGCCATGATTTCTTTAAGTATTTCAGCATTCGGGTCATAGGCTTTTCACTCTCCTTGACTATAAGGATTGTTTTCTGTCCGGTCGGAATCCAGGTATGTGCTCAAGTTGTTGATGATCCGTGATAGATAGCCCGTCAGGAATTCCAGTTCCTCCTCCGTAAAGCCCGCTATGGCCAGCGACTGCACCGTATTCACAGCACAGCGCATTTCCCTGGCCGTTTCCGTGCCCAAAGGTGTCAGGCTCAGCAGCTTTCCCCGCAGGTCGCTTGGGTTTTTCAGCCGCAGGATCATGCCCTGCTGTTCCAGCCTTCTTAAGGATACGGCTACCGCGGCGGCGCTCACCTGAAGCTTGCGGCACAACTCGCCCTGGCTCATGGAGCCGTTGTCCAGCAGGCAGCCCAGCAGTGCGCCCTGGCCCGGATGAACGAAAGGGTTGCCCATTTTTTTGGAAATACATAGAAAAAACAAATGGTGCAACCGGTGGTACTTCATGGAAAGGAGCGCGTTTTCGTGCATATTCCAAAACCCTTCTATTCGTTAACCGGTTAAAGAAGTCCGGTTTTTGCATTGTACGCCTATTCCTTTCGCGCGTCAATCCCCAATTTGCAATGGAAATATGCCGTAAGGCCCGTACAATGTATTTGCTGGCAATGCACTTGCCGCCTTTGACAAGCGCAGTGCAGAAATGTATAATCATTTTGTTGTTTCTATATGTCATTCGGCCTTGTTTTATCCAAAATAGGCACGAAGTGAGGGAAGCTGTCAATGAACCGGCAGAAAAATGGTAAAAAGCGGTGGCGGTTTGTCCCCCTGCGGTTTATGCTGTACGGGTTGCTGTACGCCGCTTTTTTTGGCATCATGGGCCTGAACAACTGGCAGCTGTGGGCGCTGAGCCGGACATCCGGCGTAACGGTTTTGACGTTTACCGTGCTGCTGACCGTAATGCTGTCCGTGTACGGCGGGTACGATATAGGCAAGCGAAAGAGCAAGCCTGTGATCTCCTCCCTGGTGCTGGCCGTTGGCATGACGGATATTGTTACATACCTGCAATTGGAGATTATGAATGTCAACGATGCCAAATATGCGTCGCTGAGGCTGTTTGGCTTTGATTTTGCACTGCTGCTTTGCGCGATGACCGTGCAAATCATCGTCATCGTTCTTTTTACAAGGCTGGGAAACAAACTGTATTTTGAGGTCCATCCGCCGGAGAGAAGCTGCATCGTCGCCAGTTCCAGGGAGGCGGCGAACCATGTGGCGGACAAGCTCAGCCGCTACCGTTTGCAGTATGCTGTGTGCGACATGGTCAATTACGGCGCAAGGGATGTGCTGGACTGCATACTGCGCAGCGACTGCGTGTTCTTTGCCGACATCCCCGCCGAGCAGCGGAGCCGGCTGCTGGGATTTTGTTACAAGCATCAAAAAAATGTATACACCACTACGGGCCTGTATGATGTCATGGTGGCCAACGGCCGGCAGGTGATACTGGACGACTGCCCCTTTGTGGCCATGGGCCGTGGCGGCCTGGAACCCCATGAACAGCTGGTGAAACGGACCATGGATATCGCTATCGCCACCGTCGCGCTGTTGTTTTTCAGCCCGGTCATGCTGCTGGCGGCCGCAGCCATATTGATTGAGGACGGCTGGCCGGCCTTCTTTTTGCAAAAACGCATGACCATTGGCGGGAACGTGTTTGACATCGTTAAGTTCCGTAC
>JAEWNM010000257.1 GCA_023392755.1 Bacillota bacterium | reverse complement strand
ATCCACGGTATCGGCATTGCCGCCGTTGGCGGGAAGGGACGCCGGTGTGCCGGTGAGGTTTGCGTACGGAATCATGGGGCCTTGCCCCGCCGCACCCGAATGACTGTTTTCCACCAGCGGGAAGTCGCTGGCATGCTTGCCATCCACGGTATCGGCATCCCCACCGTTGGCTGGAAGGGACGTGGGGCCGCCGGTCACATTGGCGTAGGAAATCTTGGGGCCGTTCCCATCAGCGCCGTTGTGTGTGTGGCCGGTGGCCCCATTCAGAACTTCCTGCTTTGCCACCAAATCATCGATCAGGAGCAGGATGGTATTGATCAGCTCATAATTGGCAACATCCGTGCCTTCCAAAAGACGAATGCCGAGCCTCGGTGTATTTGCCATAAGGAAGCGCCTCCTTATCAGGTAGTGTAGTAACAGACCCCATCAAGCGAAACAAACTCCGTGCCCCCGCTCATGATGAAGCCCTTACCTGTGGAGTCGATGTACCCGGTCCCCGGACCATCATTGGTGTACACAGTGAAATATATCTTGTCACGATAGGCGGGAGGCTTGTAAGCCCCAGCGGTCAGCGTGAACGCATGCTGACCATGCACTATGGTGATCAGGATTCCCCTAAAAAAGAACCAGCCCGTTAGATGTGCCCCTGTACTGAGGGATGGGAGTACCGGGAACAGCAGGAGCTATCACGGTCAGGTTAGTCCAAGGATTAAGCCCGACAAAGGCCCTTCTGTCCGTAATCTCTGCGGCAGTAATGGCGATGGCCCCAGCGGGGATGTAGATGTACGCAAGCGGCAAGGTATTTCCCAAAGGAGCTTGAGGGACGGTAGGGGATGCAGCAGGGGTACCCGAAACGCAACCCACCGTGCCATCATCCCTAAGGTAGACAAGCTCTCCGCAATGGCCTTGATCTGCGCCAGGGTTGATGTGCCAAACCCACGCAGCTTCGCCACCAGGGCGCTCCGTCTGGATTCCAAAGGCTGGCTGGGATCGACAGACAAGCCGAACACCTTCTCCAGCCGGGCAATGCCCCAGGTCGCCAAGTGCGGCCATAGCTGCTTTGGAAGATTGGCCACCGCAACCCCGGCATTCTCCAGCTCCGGCGCCACGGCTGCATAGAAGCTGTGCATTATCGGGTCCTCTCCCACGAACGGAGGGACCATGGAATGCAGTTTTTCAAGCCCGGTCATGATAACACCACCATCCCAAGGGTGGGCACCTGCTCATCCGATAAAGCCACGTTGGCGGCCTGGCCGTTCAGCATCAGTGCCGTATAGTCAAGGACCCCATCCACCGAAAGCAGCAAAAGCACCCACTTTTGCATGTGAAAGGTAATCTGCAGAAAAGCCCTGGTCCCGGAAATTCACCTGGACCGCAGCCGAAAAGGCCGCCGTTACCGTCTGAAGTGTATAACCAATCTCCAGCACCACTGTGGCTGAAATGTCGACCATCACGGACGCAACGCTGGCCACCGTGATCTGGGCGCCAATGGGCCGTACAACCTCCAGATAATCCTCACATTGCTGCAGCGTTTCCGTGTCCGCAGGATGCATGCCCTCGCCTGCAATGATCACCTTCACTGTGCCCGGCCCGTTCCACAAGCTCACACAGCGGGCATCATCCACAGCCCTGGAACCAGACTGTATCACCTCGCTGGTACCAAAAGGCGTAGCGTTGGCGTTCTCCCGCAGCCAGGCAAGGTAATCCTCCGTCTGCTTTTGCACCTGGGCCGCATTGGCATTCGGATTATTCACGCCCACAAAGTGACCCATGGACACGTTGTAGCCTTCCAGCTCCATGCCCTTATTGATGGCATAGCCACCGGCACCAAGAACTGCAGCCGTGCCTAGCCATACTTATCATTGCGTTGTGTAGCATGATATTCTGCGGGCGAGTCCAGCGACTATATCATGACTTGCCTGGGTTTGAGGTCGCCTAACCAGGTGCTTGAGGGCTATTTGGCAGTTATGTAAACAGCCAAGCTCTTGCAGACAGGTCTGCCACAAGGGCCAGTGCAAATTGTACCATGTTCTTGCTGTCAAGGTCGGATTGTACTTCCTCTGTAAATCTCCACCCTTCCCTCGAAAAAACATGTTCGTTTCTACCTTTCTTGAGTGTAACCTATGTTTGACGCCCTTACAAAACATATCTGCACGCCATCCCCTGGCCGGTTGACGGTGATTTGATCCTGTGATAAACTACACGCGACAGTGTGTACGGCATTATTTGTTTTCTGTTAAGGAGTTAAATAAGCAATGAGCGAGCGCTACTCCAGCCAGGAAATTTTCCGCATTTTGGAGAATGAGATCGTTACCCTGAAAATCAAGCCGGGTGAAACACTCAGCGAAAATGTGCTTTGCGAGCGGTTTGGCGTATCACGCTCACCCATTCGCTCCGTTCTTCAGGAGTTGCGGCTCTGCGGCCTTGTCACCATCACGCCCTACAAATCCACGCAAATCACACGCATGAATTTTAACATCATCAACCAGATCATTTATCAGCGAATGGCCGTGGAGACCTTTATTCTGGAGGATTTCATCAAAACCTCCCATATGCTTGAACTGGAAAAAATCCGTCATATTCACAGCTCCATGCGCCAGCTTCTCAAAAGCGACACCTTTGACGCCAGCCAGTTTTATACGCTGGACAGCCAATTGCACAGCGTCTGGTTTGCCGCCGCACGAAAGGAATATCTTTGGGATTGTATACAAAAATCCAACTGTCATTACACGCGGTTTCGCATGCTGGATATTGTGGAAATCAAAAACTACAGTCAGATCGTCGATGAGCACGGGGCCATCCTCACGGCATTGGAAAACGGTGACACCGCCGCCATACGCCCCCTGATGCAAAAGCATCTTTTCGGCGGCATCACCCGTCTGGGCAGATTGATTTTTACAGACCTGAAGGATTATTTTGTCGAAAACTGACCGTTCATTTTTGAATGCCGGCACAGATTATTGAACAGCGCCATATGACCCGGATAGCGCCTGGCGCCGGCGCTTTATCAGCGCGTTCACCCCTAACGAGAAATCGCGTATCAGGTACAGCAGGATCAGCGCACAGTTCACGGGAATGCTGGCATACGGCAGCCGCGTGGATACCTTCAGGATTGGCGAAAACGATGTGGCGCTGATAACAAGCATGATGGAATAATTCAAAAGGGCCGCGAAAAAAGCAATGCCCATCAGTGATATGATCATATTGAGCACATTAACCCATGCCTTCCCGCAAAACTTCGTCTGCAAAAGATCCACCCGGAAGTGGTCGCCGGTTCGAAAGATCAGCGTCGCGGAAGTGAAAATCATCCACGCCATCATCCACTCCACAATCTCGTCAGTCCAGGACAGCGAAATGTGCAGCGGCGTGAAGCGAATGACTACGCGCACAAAAAGGATCAATGCAATACCTATGCACAGCATGGTCACAAAGCTTTTCAAGACTCTCGCAAGCAATTGATCGGTCCTCTTTAACGTTTTCATCTGTTGCCCCTCCCCTATCCTATCAATCCCGGCAGCCACAAGGAGAGCGGCGGCCAGAAGGCGCACAGCAGCAGCACCAGCAAAATGCCGATCACATAGGGCAAAACCTCTTTGGACAAATTCAACAGGGACACATTGGTTATACTGGAGACAGCGTACAGGCTCATGGCCTCGGGCGGTGTCAGCATGCCGATCATGGTGGCCATTATCATGATAACGCCAAACTGAATCAGGTCCATGCCGATTGCATTGACAATGGGTAAAAAGATGGGTGTCACAATGAGAATAACCGACGTGCCCTCCAGAAACATGCCCAAAACCAGCAATACAAAGATGATGAGCAATATCAGCACCTGGGGATTTGCGGTAATGCCCATCAATCCCTCAATAACCTGATTGGGAATGCGCTGGTGCAGCATAAAATAGGCCAGGAAATTGGCAATCGCTATAATAAACAGCGTCTTGCAGCTGGTCACAAGGCTCTCATAAATGATCTTTCCCAGCTGCTTCATATTGACTTTTTTATACACCACGCAGCTTAGGAATACAGCATAGAAGCTGGCCACAATCGCCGCCTCGGTGGCGGTGAAAAAGCCGCCCCATATACCGCCTATGATGATAACAACGGTCATCAGGCTGGGAATAGCCTGCCACAGGTACTTGAATCGCAGCTTCCAGGGCATCCTCACATTCACCGGGTATTTTTTGCGTTTGGAGATGAAGTATACGCATACGGCCATTGCTATCGCCATCATGAAGCCGGGTATGAAACCCGCCGCGAACAGCTTGCTGACCGATACGGCCGTGCAGGAGGAGTACACCACAAAGGGTATGGATGGCGGGATAACGGGGCCGATGGTGGATGATGCGGCCGTTATGCCGGCGCTGAACGTGTGGTCAAAGCCCGCGTCATCCATGGCCTTTATCTCAATGATGCCCAGGCCGGCCGCGTCTGCCACCGCCGCGCCGGACATGCCCGAAAAAATGACGCTGGAGAATATGTTCACCTGCCCCAGCCCGCCTGGCCAATGCCCGACCATGGCCTTGGCGAAGTTGAAGATGCGATCCGTTATGCCGCCGGTGTTCATCAGGTTGCCGGCCAGAATGAAAAACGGTATCGCCAGCAGTGTGAAACTGGTGGTGCCGTTATAGATGCGCTGCGCCATGACCGGCAGTATCTTTTCAAAGCCCAAAGACGCGAATACCCCCGCGCTGGTTATGCCCATGGCTACGCAAACCGGTACGCCGATCACCATCAGCGCCACCAGCAATATGCAAACAATCAGTGCAATCATGCAAAGAATGCCTCCTTAATGTGTATGGCTTATCGAAAATGACGAATGGCAACACCCTCCCAAGATGCTGCCATTCGCAGGCCCAATACCATTGAAAAGCAATGCGGCATCCACGCTGCGGATGTTTTTCGCGCGGGGCATGAGGCGATTCGACACGCGGCAGCGCCATCAGAAGCGGAAGATGGCGCGGCCATGCGCTAAAAAACACAGCAGCGGTGCGCATATGTTTTGCAAATGGCATATCCCCGTTACTTTATCGCCGCTTCCTCAACAATCTTCAGGAAGAATGCCATATCCTCCGCGCTTCCTTCATAAGCGGCAACGGCATCCCACGCCGGTTCCATTGCGGCTTTGAACTCTGCAAGATCGACCTCCGTCACGGTCACGCCCTTGTCCCTGAGCTTTTGTATGTAGTCCTGCTCGCTGTTTTGCACCTCATTGCGCATCTGATCCCGGGCGGCCGCGCTGGCCTGCTCGATCACCGACCGCTGCTCGTCGGTCAAGCCCTTCCAAAAATCGTTGTTGACCGTCAGGTTCACCGCTTCCCAGGTATGGCGGGTCAGGCTCAGGTACTTCTGGTTCGCTTCCCACATGCTGTTGTTGTAAATGGTGGATATCGGGTTCTCCTGCCCGTCCACGGTCCCCTGCTTCAGCGCGGAAATCAATTCGCTGAACGCTACCTGCTGCACATCCGCGCCCAGCGCCTCAAAGCAGGCAACCTTCTGCACCTCGCTAGGCGTGCGGATTTTAAGGCCCTTCACGTCAGCCGGCGTCTTGATCTCACGCTTGGAGTTGGTCAGGTTGCGAAAGCCATAATCCCATGGGCCCACGTTGTGCAGCCCCTTTAGCTCCAGCGCGCCGTCGCCTACCCACTGTGCAAATGGGCCGTCCACTACGGCGTAGGCATGCTCATAGCCGCTGTAAACGTAAGGCGCGGTGACAAGCGCATAGCGGATGTCATACTTGTCAAGGCTCCCCTGGGAAACCAGGCAGGCCGCAATCGCGCCGATGGCGGTCTGTTCGGCCATTTCCTTGGCGTTGCCCAGCTCGCTGGCGCCATGAATCTCAACGATCATGCCGCCGCCGGATAGCTCTTCAACCTTCGCGCCAAACGTCAGGGCAGCGGAGGATACGGGTTCGCCAGGCGCACCGAAATGGCCCAGCTGGATGGTGATAGGCGCATCGGCCTGAGCACAGACAACCAATCCGAGTACCATCATGAACGCGAGAACTGATGCGAGTGCCTTTTTCATTGTTGGTTCTCCTTCCATTGCATGTGTTCATATTTGGACGCGCCCTATGTCAGGCCGCGCTCCATTCACGATAAGCCGTCCGAACGGAAACCATCCTGTATCCAGTTAATATTCAATTATATAAGGGGTGCAGCACATCAATAATACGATAATCAATAAACTTGTATCCACATTATCCCACAGATGGCGCATTGTGTCAATATGCCGGCGCAAATCAAAACATGTTCTTGTCATGACAGTAAACTACTCATTCGGGCATCCGTATACAAGGTACTTCAGCATCCTGGCATCATTCCCATCCAACCACCTATATGCACTTCCGGTGCCAATTATTTCAACGGTTTACTTGCGGGTGCCATCATGCTATACTTGTTTCGCCAAAGGGCGGCCTGGCCTATTTTCCCATACCGGCATGCGCATGGCTCCCCAAACGGATTTTACAAAAACGTTTCTCTTTCATTTGCCGCCGCGAACAGAAAGTGGTAAAAAGGTATGAAAAGATTGATACTTGTAACATCCCCGCCGGCCTGCGGCAAAACCTACGTATCCAGGCAGCTTGCCAAAAAGCTGAAGCATGTGGTGTATCTTGATAAGGATACGCTCATCGTATTGTCCAGGCAGATTTTTGCAGTCGCGAAACAGGAATACAACAGAAGCTCCGAATTCTTCGAAGCCAATATACGGGACTACGAATATGCGGCGATTGTCGACCTCGCCCTGGAGGCGTTGGAGTACGACAGCATCGTGCTGATAAACGCCCCCTTCACCAAAGAGGTGCGCGACGCGGAATACATGTCCGACCTAAAAGCCAGGCTCACGCAAAAAAACGCGCGGCTTACCGTGATATGGGTTCAGACAGATGTTGAGATATGCAGGCAAAGAATGATCCAGCGCAACAGCGACCGCGACCATTGGAAGCTCTCCCACTGGGACGAGTATATAGCCGGCGTCAATTTTGAAATACCAAAAGAGCTGGATGACCCGGAATGCAAAGACGATCTGCTGATTTTCAAAAATTCATCGGCGGAAGAGTTTGAGGCATCCATGGCGGAAGTTCTTGGCGTTATTGAAGGTTAGGCCGGCTTTTACATAAGCCCGCCTTTCTTTGCGGGTGAGGTGAAACAGCATGATGATCGGCTCCGCCCAAATCACCATCTATGCGCCCTGGGTGCATTCCCTCAAGGAAAAGCGCATGGTGGTCAGGAGTATTTGCGCCAGGGTGCGCAACACATTCAACGTTTCCATCGCGGAGGTGGACGCGCAGGACATCCACCAGCGCGTCGTGCTTGGCTTTGCGTGCGTAGCCAACGAGACCGCCATGGCGGACAGCGTTATCGACAATGTGCTGCGCTTCATTGAAGGCAATACCGAAGGCGAAATCATCGATATCTGCCGTGAGATAAGGTAATAATCCATAATTAAAAACCCCCGTATTTGCGTTTGGCAAACCGCGGGAGGAAGCATAAGGCCGCTATGATCATAAGCGCAAGCCGCCGCACGGATATTCCCGCATGCTATCCCGACTGGTTCTATCAAAGAATTCAGGAGGGGTTCGTTTATACGCGCAATCCCATGCGCTATCATCAGGTATCCAGCATATCGCTCTCCCCCGAATCGGTGGACGGGATCGTGTTCTGGACCAAAAACCCGGCCCCCATGCTGGACCGGCTGGACAGATTGCGCGCCTACACCTATTACTTTCAGTTCACCCTCAACGCCTACGGCAAGGATATGGAGCCTAACGTCCCTCCCAAAAGCAGCGAAGTGATTCCCACGTTCCGGCGTCTGGCCGACAAAATCGGCCCGGACAGAGTCATCTGGCGCTACGACCCGATCCTGCTCAGCCGCAACTTAAGCGTGGACTACCACCTGCAATATTTTCATGAAATAGCCGGCCGCCTTAAGGGGTATACAGGCAAGTGCATCATCAGCTTTGTTGACCTCTACCGAAACACGCAAAATAACCTGGCCGCCTCAGGGCTTGATAAAATGGATGAGGGCGCCATGAAAAGATTGGCGGAATCCCTTTCGCGGTCTGCCCGCAGTTTCGGGATGACCATGGATACCTGCGCCGAGGCGATCGATCTGAGCGCGTATGGCATCGGCCACGCCAAATGCATCGACGCAGACCTTATAGGCAAGCTTCGCGGATATCCCTTAAAATCGGCAAAGGACAAAAACCAGCGGCCTTTTTGCGGGTGCGCCGCCAGTGTGGATATAGGCATGTACAACACATGCAAAAACGGCTGCAAATACTGCTACGCCAATTACAATGCAGGGGCTTTGAAAAACGCATCGGCCAGCCATCATCCTTCATCCCCGCTGCTTATAGGCGACGTATCCGCGGAGGATGTCATAAAGCTCCGCGCCTGACGCTATGCCTTCCCCGGCCGGGCTGGCAATGCCTTTCCCGCTATAGTACCGCCCTTTGGCGGCACACCGCTTTAACATTCACCGATATAAGCCGCGCATGCCGGTCAGCCACTGTTTCCGTCATCGCCGCCATGGCATCCCGCTTAACGCGCACGCCCTTTTTCCGGGGCACAATATGCAGTACAAGCTTCTTGCCCAAACATTTTTTTTCAAGCTCCCGCAGGCCTATTTCCCAGGTTTCGCCGTTATGAAAATGATCCGCGACCATCTCCCCGTTCAGGAACAATTGCGCCGCGTCACCCTCGTACGCAATGCACAGCCGGGCGTCATAAACATCCTTCAGGCATCCCGCGGGAATTGTCAGTATATGCCGCGTATCCGACAGGCTGGTTGCGGCAACGGGAATTTGAGGCAGTGAAAAGGTTACCCGGTGGATGGAGCATGCGCCCTTGGCGCAAAGGCTTTTTGCCCCCTTCTCGGGCGGCCACAGCATAATTTCCGTTTCCTCTTTTTCCGATTCCACCACTAGCCCGTCTTTGTCCACGATAACGGCGGCATCCGACCTTATCACGCGGGCCGTTCCGCCAAGCATCACCTGCTCCAGGCCCAAGGCGGCTTTGCGGCTGAAGCATACCGCCTGCAATGTGCCGCCGGGCAGAAAAACGGTTTTCGTTTCCATCTCCTCATTGCCAAATGCAATCTGCGCGCCGCCGTCAAAAACCATTTCCCCGCGCATGCCTTCCGGCCGGAAGCAAAACCACTGCTCCCCCGCTTCGTTTTTGATGATATACACCGGCTGTACCGTCGCGTATGCCAGCGTATCGCCCAATACCGGCAGGCCAAAGGGCAGCACGCAGCTTTCCCCGGCCCAAAGACTCAGCTTGCCCGCTTTGGGTATGCGCAGCCTGCCCCGGTCCGTTTCAAGGTCGAATACGATATCCGTCTTGTCCTTCATATCGGCGTGATCCTGAAAGTTGTTCAAAAACAGAAAGCCCATCGAACCGTTCCTGCGGGCGGCATACCGCAGGGCCTTTGTATCCGCAGGCAAAAGCGCGTTGGCGTTTTCCGGCAGGGCTGTTTCCAGCCCGCACAGTAAAGTCCCAAAGGTATGCACCGTTCCGTGAAACAGCCTAAGCCGGCGGTAGGATTCCCTCAATTGCCCAAATTCCCCCACCGGCGCCTGATAATCGTAGGAGAGCTTCGGGCACCAGAGTTCATGAAGGAAGCGGCTCTTCTTCCCGGTGGGGTTCGTCCCGCCGCAGAACATATAGTAGCCCACAAAATTGCAGCCGGAGCCAATC
>JAEWNM010000188.1 GCA_023392755.1 Bacillota bacterium | reverse complement strand
GTTTCTTCATGGGAAACCTCCTCTTTTTGCGGCAATGCCGCTGATTTCATTCAAAAGCAACTTTACGCTGCTTATTGACGACGTTTGGAAAAATGACAGTGTCATTTTTTTGTTTCGCACCTTTCACCTGTGATCCCACGCACCGTCCATTGCTTTGCCCGGTTGGTGCGGGATCACGGCCAGTGAAAAGTGTAAGGAATGCTTGCGGGGCAAGCATCCATTCATCCCCCATAGTGTGCCGCCGCGCTGTCCTCAAACTGCAGCCTCCTTGATGGGGATCATGCGTACGGTTTCACCGGGCAGCAGCTTTGCTTCCACCACCAGGATATCGGAGCCGGCGGTTTTGGGGTTTTCGATGCGGTCAATGAGGCTGGACGCCGCTTTTGCACCGATGCGCCTTGTGTTTTGCGCAATGGTCGTCAGCTTGGGCTGGGTCAATTGCATCAGCTGGATGCCGTCATACCCCGCAATGGAAATGTCGCTGGGTATGGTGAGCCCTGCCGAACGGATGGCCTCTATGCCACCCAAAGCCGCGTAGTCGTCGGACATCAGTATGCAGGTAGGCCGGTTGGGCGTTTGCAGTATCCTGGTTACCGCCCTGTTGGCGCTGGGCGGGTTGTGGTAGGCGCACTCCACGATGTATTCGGGCGGTGTGGGTAGGTTCAATTCCCGCATGGTGCGAAAGAAACCTGTAATCCTGCTCTCCGTCACGGAGGAACGCATGCCATGGACGAAGGCGATACGGCGGTGGCCCTGATCGTATACGTAACGCACCAAGCTTCGCATGCCGTTTATGTTGTCGGACAAAATGCAGGTGCGGTTGTTGAACACATGGTCGATAGTGACAAGGGGCAGGTCGGATGCGATCAGCTCAATGATCTCGGGGGCGAAAAAATCCACGCAGGCGAGGCATACGCCATCCACATTGCGGTATCGGCAGTGCTCCAGGTAGGTCATTTTCGTGCGGCCAATGTTGTGGTTGATAAAGGTAATGTCGTAGCCCTTGCTTTCCGCTTCGCTTTTGAAGCTGTCCAGCACAGCGGCGAAATAGTTGTGGGTCAGGCCGCTTTGTTCATCATCCACAAACAGTACGCCCAGGTTGTAGGTGCGGTTGGTCTTCAGCGCCCGCGCCAGGGAGTTGGGGTGATAGCCTACCTCCTGGGCGGTTCGTATTACAAGGTTCCTCGTTGCTTCACTGACATCACTGTAATTGTTGAGCGCTTTGCTGACCGTTGATACCGACAGGCCGCACCGTGCGGAAACCTCTTTGATCGTCACAAGCCCAAAGCACTCCTTACTCCTCAAAAGTGTTATATGACACTAAATCGTTTTCTATAGTCGTATTATATAGCATATTGTATAAAATAATCAAGTACCTATCACAGATATTTCTGAAAAACATGAAAATGGAGCAAAAGGATATTTAATGGAAACGAAAATATGGCAAACACATGGACGAATATGACAGTTTTACCGCGCTGTTACGAATACGGTTTAGGGGAAAGCTGCATGCAGAAAAAAGAGGCCTTTGCAGAGGTCTCTTCTTTTTTATCTATTAACCTGCCGCTTGCCTTTAGCGGATTAATTGCAGCATAAGCGGTGCGGAACCGGTCAGCTCCAGGCTTTTCGCGTCGCCCTGACTTCCGCCCACAGATATGGCGAAGCTGTTTCCGCCGGATACGTATCTGCCCGCTTCATCAATCACGTCAAATGCTTCCGGCGGCAGCACGATAGAAAGCGTTTTTGTTTCCCCGGCCTTCATGTGCACTCTCCGAAACGCGCACAGCCTGGGGTTGGGGGTCGCAAATGGCGACGCAACGGCCTTTATATACACCTGCACTACTTCGTCGCTATCCATTTTCCCCGTGTTCCTCAGCATCACTGTCAGCGTATCGCCCTGCACCTGCGCATTTTCATATGCGAAGCGGCTGTATGAAAGCCCGTATCCAAAGGGATACAGCGGTTTTTTTGTGAAATAGCGGTAGGTGCGGCCGGCCATGCTGTAGTCGGTAAAGTCCGGCAGTTCATCAACGCTGTGGTAGAAGGTAAGGGGAAGACGGCCGGAGGGGGATACCTTGCCAAACAGTATGTCGGCGGCGGCGGTGCCGCCGGCCTGGCCCGGGTACCAGGCATACAGGATGGCGTTGCCGTCCTGAACCCTCAGGGCGCTGCCCGCGGCCACCAGTGTGACAACGGGCTTGCCCGTTTTCAAAATGGCATCCAGCAGCTTTCTCTGGGACATGGGCAGCTCCAGGTCGTTTTTGTCGCCGGAGAAGTATTGGTTGCCCGTATCGCCTTCTTCGCCCTCAATGGTTGCATCCAGGCCAAGGCAGAGGATAACAACATCCGCCTCCTCCGCCGCGATAACAGCCTCCTTTAGCCTGTCATCCGGCAAGGAAAGGTTGCTCATGCGCTCCTTGTGTAGATGGCAGCCCTGGGAATACAATACCCGCGCCTTGCCCGCGCAGGCTGCACGTATTCCCTCCAGGAAGGTGACATACCGGGAGGATGTGCCGTTGTAGTTGCCCTCCAGGCACGCCTGGCTGTCGGCGTTGGGGCCGATAACGGCCACGGTGGATAGCTTGGCAAGGTCAAGGGGCAGCAGCCCGTCGTTTTTCAAAAGCACCATGCTCTTTTGCGCCGCCTCCAGCGCCTTTTGCTGGTGGGCGTCTGTATCGTTTTCAAGGTATGAGATGGTGTTGTATTCGCAGTGTTCATCAAACAAGCCCAGCTTGATCCGTGTGGCCATGAGCCGGGTTGCGGCCAAAGTGATCTGGTCCTCGGTGACAAGGCCTTCCTGATAGGCCTGCATCATATGCAGATACGTGTTCCCGCAGTTCAAATCGCAGCCGTTTTTAAGTGCCAAGGCCGCGCTTTCCGGGGCCGTATCGGTAACGTGGTGGTTTGTGTGAAAATCCCGTATGGCCCAGCAGTCGCTGACCACATGGCCTTCAAAACCCCATTCGTCCCTAAGGATATCCTTCAACAGCGTTTTGGAGCCGCAGGCGGGCTCGCCGTTGACGCGGTTGTACGCGCCCATCACAGATTCCACGCCGGCTTCCTTTACCAACGCTTCAAAGGCGGGCAGGTATGTTTCCCGCATATCCTTGGGCGAGGCGACGGCGTCAAAATGGTGGCGCAGCGCTTCCGGGCCGGAATGTACCGCGAAATGCTTTGCGCATGCCGCGCCCTTCAAATATTTTCCTTCCCCCTGAAGGCCTTTTACAAAGGCCACGCCCAGCCTCGCGGTGAGATACGGGTCCTCCCCGTACGTCTCATGGCCCCGGCCCCAGCGGGGGTCGCGGAAGATGTTGATGTTTGGCGACCAGAAGGTGAGGCCCTTGTAGATATCCCGGTCGCCGTGGGCGCTTTGGGCGTTGTATTTGGCCCGGCCCTCGGTGGCGATGATTTCCGCTATTTCCTTCAGTCCCTCGGTGTCGAACATGGCGGCCAGGCCGATGGCCTGGGGGAACACCGTTGCGGTGCCCGCCCTGGCCACGCCGTGGAGTGCCTCGTTCCACCAGTTGTACGCCGGTATCCCCAGGCGGGGAATGGCGGGAGCGTCATAGCGAAGCTGGGACGCTTTTTCCTCCAGCGTCATTTGGGAGACGATTTTTTGTGCCTGCTCCCAGACTTTTTGCTTGTCCATGAGTGCCCCCGCCTTTCCGTAATGATACAGTTGGTTCAGCTAAAAAGAATACTGTTGAGCACGCTTTCCAGGTATTCCTGCTTGCCGGAGCCGGGCAGCGGCGCCGTGCCGTTCCCTTCGGCGTAGGCGGCCAGCTCTTCCAGGGATGTCTTTCCATCCCTTATCTTTTTGCCAATGCCGTCCTGATAGCTCTTGTAGCGGTCCTTCACAAAGCCGTCGATGCGCCCGTCCTCAATGATCTTCGCGGCCTTTACAAGCCCCAGGGCGAAGGAATCCATGCCCAGGATGAAGCCCAGGAACATATCCTCCAGTGTATAGCTGGGACGGCGGTCCTTGGCGTCAAAGTTGAAGCCGCCGTTTGTAAGCCCGCCGGCCTTCAATACTTCATATATGCACAGCGTTGTGTCATACACGTTGGAGGGGAACTGGTCTGTATCCCAGCCCAAAAGCAGGTCGCCCTGGTTGGCGTCAATGCTGCCCAGCATGCCATTGATCGCTGCGACCCTAAGATCATGCTGGAAGGTGTGGCCCGCCAGCGTGGCGTGGTTGGCCTCAATGTTCATTTTGAAGTCCTTATCCAGGCCGTATTGCTTTACAAAGCCGATGGCGGTGGCGGCGTCAAAATCGTACTGGTGTTTCATGGGCTCCTTGGGCTTGGGCTCAATGAAGAAATCGCCGGTAAAGCCTATGCTCCGGCCATACGTCACGGCCATCTTCATCAGCTTGGCAATGTTCTCCTGCTCAAACTTCATGTCGGTATTGAGCAGCGTTTCATAGCCTTCCCGGCCGCCCCAAAACACATAGCCCAGGCCGCCCAGCTTCACGGTGATATCAAGGGCCTTCTTGACCTGCGCCGCGGCGTGGCAGAACACGTCCGCGCTGTTGCTGGAGCCCGCGCCGTTCATGTACCTGGGGTGGCTGAACAGGTTCGCGGTGCCCCACAAAAGCTTGATGCCCGTCGCCTTCATTTTTTGAAGGATATAGTCGGAAATCTCGTCCAGCCTGGCGTTCGTTTCCGCAAGCGTGTCCGCTTCGGGCACGATGTCGGCGTCGTGGAAGCAGAAATACCCGATGCCCAGCTTTTGCATAAATTCAAAGCCGGCGTCCACCTTGGCCTTGGCATGGTCCATGGTTCCGGGCGTCGCGCCAAAGGATTTGTCTGCCGTGCCGGGGCCGAACATGTCGGTGCCCGTGGCCGAAAGGTTGTGCCACCAGGCCATGGCAAAACGCAGGTGCTCCTTCATGGGCTTGCCCAGCACCATTTTTTCCGGGTCATAGTATTTAAAGGACAGGGGATTCCGGGACTGCGGCCCTTCATAGGCTACCTTGGGCAGGTTTTTGAAAATTTCGCTCATACGCGCGCTCCTTTGATATTTGTTCCATGGGTATCATGTGCTCGAGCACATTTATTGTTAAACCGCCGCTCACCGCGGACATTCAGGCAAAGTGTGCGGTAATGTGCTCGAGCACATTCAATGATGCTATTATCATACGCAAAACTCATGCGCTTGTCAACGGTGATTCTTCGGCGCGCGGCGTGTTCGCGCCGCGGGGCAAACGCCGTGCCTGCCGCCGCGTCTATAGAATGTCCTGCCCGAAGACCTCCCATTCGGACAGCGCCGCATAAGGGGACGGCGTCTCCGATTTTTTCAAATCCGACAATTTCACCCATTCCGCCAAATGCTCCCCGGTTTCAAAATACTGCGTATCCCCCGTCTTCTGAAAACGCAAAACCATCTGCTGCCCGTCCGGGAAGGACAGCAAACCCTGTGTCCACCAGCTGTCATGGGGAAAGTCGGCCCGCAGCGTGACAGCCACTTCGTCAATGCGTACGGTGCGGCCAAATTGTATGGTAATCTCTGCATCCGCCCGTCCGCCGATACCCCAGGACAAAAAGGGCCAGTTGCCGTGGCTGTGGTTGAATTTCAGCCCGTCAATGGCATTGCGGGCGAAAAAGGCGGGCTCATCCCTTGTTTCCACATTGGCCGACGCGTGGGGAAAGCAATTTGGGCAAAACCGCCGGTCAACGGGGTTCAGGGCCAGGTTGTGCCGGGCGCGCAGCTCTTCCAAACGGGCGGGCCGTACTTGCACCAGGTGCATGTCGCCGGCAAACGCCTGGGGCGGGTATGCCGCCTTCAGATCCCCCACGGGAATTGCAAAGGAAAAGCCTTTGTCAGGCAGGTATACCAAGGCTTCCGGCAGCGCCTGGTCCACTTGGATTACACAGTGCCGCTCATCCGTGATAAAAGCAATAGCGTCGCCCTCCTGGTAGGTTAGGGTGCACAGCAGCCGCGCATAGCCCGTGCCGGCGGCTTCCTGCTTCACATTGCCGGCGGCGTCAACAATCTGAATCGTATACATAACAAACCTCCCGGGGATACGGTGGAAAACTTGCTTTCATCATACCCTCGGAAGGCGTTGCTGTCCAGATGCTTGTCTATTCCCAGCGGAAGAATTTGAGCGAAAGGCCGGTGCCGATGACGGCGATTATGGAAAGCACCGCAAGGGACAGCGTCATGGACGATATGTCCTGGCCCAGGGAGGCGGCTTTGAGCAGCTTGATCCCCTGGGTCAGGGGCAAAAAGTCCGCTACGGCCTGCATGGCTTTGGGCATGATTTCATAGGGAATGGTCGCGCCCGACAAAAACAGCATGGGAAAATAGAAGGCGCTGGCAATAATACTGCCCATTTGCGCGTTTTTGGAAAGGCTCGCTATGGCCATGCCAATGGCGTGTATGGATATAAGCACCAGCAGGTATACCGGTATGAAGGCAAGCCAGGAGCCCTGCATGGTGAAACCGAAAAACGCCGCGCATACGATGTAGACCAGTACCGTAGACAGTATGGAAAGCGTGAAGCTGTACAGCACATGGGCCGATAAAAGCGTCAGGGGGCTGACAGGCGTTACCTTGTAGCGTTTCAATATCTTGCGCCATCTGTAGTCGGAAAGCGCAATGGGCAGCCCCATCAGCCCGGCGGCGCAGATACCGATGCTGGCTACCGCGCCAAAGCTCATATCAATCCTGCGGGCCGCATCGCCCGCCTCCGCCTCATTGCCGTACAATACGCCCAGCAGCAGCATCAGCCCGATGGGCACCAATACGCCGAACAATACGGCGGAAAACTCCCGGTAAGCAAGCTTCGACTCCGTCTTGTACATCAGCCACAATGTTTTCATACCGCTTCCTCCTCCCTGGCAAAGTGCAAAAAGGCGTCGTCCATGCAGTGCGTGCCGCTCTGCTCAATCACTTGCTTCACCGTGCCGCCCGCAACAATCCTTCCCTGCTTCATAATGGCAATCTCTTCGCACAGGTGCTCCACCTCGTCCATGTAGTGGGATGTCAATAGCACCGTTGTCCCGCCGTCCTTCAGGGTGCGTATATACTTCCAAACGCCCCGCCTTGCCATGGGATCAAGCCCCGTTGTCAGTTCATCCAGGAAAACGACCTCCGGCCTGTGCATCACCGCAAGCACGATGTCCAGCTTTTGCCGTTCGCCTCCCGATAAGCTGTCCACCGGCGACAAATGCTTGTCGGCCAGGCCGAATTCCTCAAGCATGCTCCTCCAGTCGGGATTGGCCCTGTACAGCGAGGCGGTGATTTCGCAAACCTCCCTTACCCTGATCCGCGCAGGGTAGGCCGCGCTTTGAAACTGTACGCCGACCCTTTGAAACAGCGCCTTCCTGTTGTTATGCGGGCTTTGTCCAAGCAGCAGAACGCTGCCCTTTTCAAAGGCCTTGGTGCCGAGTATGCATTCCAGCGTGGTGGATTTCCCGGCCCCGTTGTGCCCCAGCAGGCCGAAGATCGTACCCCTTTTCACATCAAAGGAAACGCCGTCCACAGCTTTCTTTGGGCCGTAGGATTTTTCCAGCTTGTGCACCGAAATCGCGGTTTCCATGGTTTACCTCCTGTATGGTGATGCAGGAGGAAGATTAGCCTATTTTGTGGGAAAGTTCTTGACCTTCGTTGCGGAAATGAAAGGGGAAAACGCAAAAAAGTGGCCTCGCCACTTCATTGTATCAACAAAGTGGCTAACGCCACTTTGTTCAGACCATCAAAGAACCTACACTTAACAAGCGTAGGTTTTTGCATATAAGTGGGCGAGGAGAAGAGGGGGAGGAGAGAAAAGAAGCAACAGAAGAGGGCCTTAGCCATCTTCTTCATATTCTGAACAGCACAGGTCAGGAAGCATTGTTCGCGCATATTGGCA
>JAEWNM010000169.1 GCA_023392755.1 Bacillota bacterium | reverse complement strand
GTTTTGCTCTGCGCATTGAAGGTATCAGGAAACAAACTCCGAGAACGCGGCCTTTTCCTTATTCTCCGGCAGATGCACATGAAATGTGGTTCCAGCGCCGGGCTTTGAACGCACAGTCATGCGGCCGCCATGGGCGATGACAATGATCCTGGCGATGGAAAGCCCCAAACCATGGCCGCTGGTACGCGATTTCCGGGCGCTGTCGGCCCGGTAGAAGCGGTCGAATATTTTGGGCAGGTCCGCGGCCGCTATCCCGGCGCCCGTATCTGTGACCAAGAGCATACAGCCCTCCATGGTTTTTTTGACGCCCAGGGTTATGGTGCCGCCGGGCGGGGTATACTTCACCGCGTTGTCGCACAGCACCCGCATCACCTGCTTGAGCATGTTCTTGTCGGCGGTAATTTGGCAATGCTCCATGGGCGAGAGCAGAAAGGTATAGCCGGGGGAGAGCATTTTGGCCTCCCTGTGCAGCGCGGCTACAACCTCCACCGGGTCAAAAGCTTCCATCTCCAGCAGCAGCGTTTTTTTATCGTGCCGGGCCAGGAAAAGCAGGCTTTCCACAAGCTCCTTCATGCTGGCCGTTTCCTGGGCAATAGCGGCGATTCCTTCCTCCAGCACGGCCCTGTCTTCCTTGCCCCAGCGGTCCAGCATGTTGATATAGCCCTGCAATACGGAAATGGGGGTTCGCAGTTCGTGGGAGGCATCGCTGACAAATTGCTTTTGACTGTTGTAGCTCAGCTCAATCCTGTCCAGCATGCTGTTGATAACCACGGCCAGGTCTTTCAGCTCGTTTTTCGTGCCTGCGATGTTGATGCGGTTGGAAAGGTTGTTGGCGCTTAGTGTGGCAGCCAGATCCGCAATCTCCCTAAGCGGCTGCAATACCGTTTTGTTCAGCCTGTTCCGCTTTCGCAAAAAACACCACACGCGCCATAACTCGCAAAACAGCAGGCCGCACATGACATACAGCCAGACCTCCAGCCGTTCCCGAAGATCAAAGGAAACCATCAGCGTGCCGTTTGCGGCAGGGCGCACCAAGTGGAGAACAGGCGGCCAGCGTAACAAATCGGAGGAAAAGGCCTTTTGAAGCATGTACCCTATACGGCCCGTGCCCTCCGAGGGCAGAATATCCCGGGTGAGCTGCGCCGTGGCCGTTCGGTCCATAACCTGCAATGCCGTGAAGCTTGCGCCGTTTTCCGGTGTCAGGGTGGCAAGCCGGTTCATGGTACGCAGTATGCCCGGAGCCTGGGCGGCGGCGAAAATAACCGTCATCAAGAGCAGCAGGGGCAGCGTGGTTCGCAAAAGCTGCCACGCGTAGTGGATGGAGATGCGCAGCGTAAGGGAAAAGCGCAGGTTGCTCATCAGCGCGGACAGGCGGCCATGAATGCCGCTGCTGACGCGGTTGATGCCTCTTTCCCCGTTATGCTGGCGCGTTCGCCTTTTTTGCTTTTTCTTATTTGTCTTCATACTGGAACATATACCCCACGGCACGGATGGTCTGTATGCATTTTATATGGAAGCGGTCGTCGATCTTCTGGCGCAGGTAGCGGATGTACACATCCACAATGTTTGTTTCGCCGGCATACTCGTATCCCCAAACATCATTGAGCAGCACATCGCGGCTCATGGCTGTTCCGGCATGCTCCATCAGGCAGCGCAAAAGATCAAATTCTTTTTTGGTCAGCGAAAGAGGCTCCCCATCAAAGGAAGCGCTGTAGCTGGCGGGGTCTACCTTCAGCTTGCCCACATTCAGGGAGGAAGAAGAGCTGCTGTGCCCGGCCCTGTGCTTTTTCAGCCCCACGCGGATGCGCGCCAGCAGTTCCTCAATGGCAAAGGGCTTGGTCATATAGTCATCGGCACCCATATCCAGCCCCATTACCTTGTCGCTGACGTCATCCTTTGCTGTGAGCATGATGATGGGCAGATCGCTTACATGCCTTAAGCGGCGGCAGACCTCGATGCCGGACAGCTCCGGGAGCATCAAATCCAGAATCAGCAGGTCAGGCTGCCAGCTTTCGCAAGTCTCAAGCCCTGTCCGCCCGTCAAAGGCAGTGCGGACGTCATATCCCTCATGCTTCAGCTCCAGTTCAAGAAAGCGGGCGATTTTCTGTTCATCCTCAATAATCATGACTTTGGGCATGGGGCGCCATCCTTTCCGGGAAAAAATCATAAACTGATTATATCATAAAAGCTTCCGGCAGCCTATGGCGTAAATGCGGACGCCGCCGCAGCATTTGGCTGCAGGCGGCGGAGCAAAGCCTTGTCTTATTCGATGGTGGCCTCGCTGTAGCCGTCATCATCTTCCTTGACTTCCACCTTGCCGTCATCCTGATATTGCACGGACACAGGCGTTGTCTGGGCAGGGGGGGCGGGGGGCGTTTGAGCGGCGGGAGCGGGCCGGGCGGGTTCGGACTGATAAAAGCTGCGTCCGTCTTCCTGCTTGGGAGCCGTTTGCTTTTCATTGCCGCCGATATCCCGCGCCAGGCTGGATACGGTGGTCTTCACATTCTGGGCGGCGTTTTTCACCATGGATTCCAGGTTATCGCCGGCAAAATCGGCGCTGTTGGTATCAAAAGTGACGCGGTAACCCAGCACCAGAAGCACAATCAAGCCCAGGAAAACAAGGTGCGGGCTGATGAGCAGCGCGATAATGGAGAAGAGCAGCGAGAGGTTCACAATGGTTACGCTGCCTTTTTTAACAAGAAGGCGGAAACGGTACAGGCGGCCGAAGAAGTTGGATGCCTTCTTTGTGTTGGTACCGGTGCAGCAAGCGGCCTTTTTTTGCTCAGCCTGGGGTTTGATGCGGCCATTGCGCTCCAGATCCACCAGGGCGCGGGCCAGGTTGCCATTATGGTATTCCAAAAGGTTGACGGCTTCCTCGTAACTAACGCCGCTCTTGCGGCGCAGCATCTCGATGTCTTCAATGGTATAGCGTTCCATGGTATGTTTCCTCCTTAAAGCATCATCGTTTCTGTTTGGTGCTCAGCATCTTTTGCTGATGGTGTCATGATACCACGCTCTTCATTCCGCTGCTTGAGAATGTGCTGACAATTGCATGAGAAATCCATGAGAAATCAAAGAATTTCTGTTCAGAACGAAAGAAAAGATGGTATCATAATGGAAAAGTGAAGGGAGAAAGAAAGTCATGGACCTGTTTTTGATCCGTCACGGGCAATCTCAGGCCGATCTGATGGATGTGCATGAGGGCAGGGCCGATTTTTCACTGACGGAGCTGGGAATGCGCCAGGCGGAGGCAATGGCTCAATGGATGGCCAGGGAATACGCTTTGGACTGCATCTATGCCAGTACCCTTTTGCGCGCGAAGCAAACCGCATTGATACTGGCCCAAGCCTGCGGCCTTGAACCGGTTTTTGATAAGGATTTGATGGAAAGGGACAACGGCCTGCTGGCCGGCATTGATTACAAGGAGGCTGAGCGGCTGTATCCCCCGGCGGCTGCGTTGCCCGTTCACAGGGCCTTGTACGGCATGGAGCCGCTGCTGGATTTCCGCTTCCGGGCGGAACGCGTGATTTCCAGAATACTGGAGGAGTCCCATGGGAGAAAGGCGGTTGCCATCGTCTCCCACGGCAATATGATCAACCGGCTTTGCCATTGCCTGCTGCGCCTTCCCCTTGAAAGCGACGTTACGTTCTATACGGGCGATACCGGCATACACGGATGGAGGCTGACGGATGGCCGGAGGGCTGTTCTGTTTGCCAATAAAACCGATCATCTGCAAAAATAATAATTCTACATTTATCGAAACATATTGACAACTTTACATTCGATGAATATAATATCGGATGTAAGGAGTGGTTTTGATGAATATGGAATTGATTATTGCCCTTCACGACAGGGCGCTGGCCAAAAAGCAGGAGGAAACGGAGTTGCATATCGCGCGCTTGCAGCAGGATTTGAGGCAGGATGAAGCCAATCTGCTTAAAGCCAGGCGCAACGTATACGGCCATTTCCGCACGGCCTTGCAGGCGTACAAAAGGCAGGGGGAAGGAGCCGTGGAAAAGTATAGGGAGCTGATGCAGAAAATTTTTCAAAGCTGGAGCGAAGCCAAGGACCTGGCAGCCCTTCATCAGGATGCGCAGCGCCTGGCGGTGGAGGAAACGAAGCTTGGCGCCTGGCGCGAGGCCATGGCGCTTTTGGATGACCAGACGGGGGAGGGAAACGTATGATGATTGAGGCAGTGGAGCTGTTCAAATGCCTGTCAGACAAATCCAGGCTGCAAATATTATCCGGCCTGATGGCTGGGCCCATGTATGTGGAGCTGATGGCGAAAAGGCTGGCGCTGTCGCCGTCCACGGTGTCCTTCCACCTGAAGAAGCTGGAGGCGGCAGGCCTGGTGACTTCTCAAAAGGAGCAGTATTATACGGTGTACGCCCTGAAGGAAGATGCCTTGAAGCAGACCATTGAAAGCTTTTTGTGCCACGAGAAGGAAGAGAAAAGCATCGAGGAGCAGCGGGAGGAGGAATACCGCCGTAAGGTTCTGGACAGCTTTTTCACCTATGGCAAGCTCAAGAGCCTCCCGGTTCAGCACAAGAAAAAACGCATTGTGCTGGAAGAGATGGCCAAAATGTTTCAGCCTGGCAGGAAGTATACGGAAAAAGAGGTCAATCTGCTGATTGCCGATGTGAATGAAGACTTTTGCACCTTGCGCAGGGAGTTGGTCTGCGAACGCCTGCTGGACCGCGACCATGGCGTGTACTGGCGTGTGGAGGGCATGGATGACGTAAAGCCGGAAAAATTAGCGCAAAGCAACTGAAATGGGCGGGAATAACTCCCGCCCTTCTTGTATGCGTATCAGGCCGTGACGTCCACCGTGTGCCATTCCCCGCGATGCCAGACCTGCAGCCTCACACGCTTCCAATGGCCGGGCAGGCATGGATTGGGCGTCAGGTTTCCGGCGGCGGGATTCAAGCCCAGAAAACCGTTCAGCAGTGTCATATATGCGCCGCCGGCCGCTGCGGGATGGGTGCCGCCGATGTATACCAGACCCGCCCATTCTTTGCCGCCGCCCAGCAAATCGGCCCGGGCCGATTTCAAAAACAGGGGATAGGCGGCATCCGGCCGTCCTGTTAAGCATGCTGTAAGGGCATACATGCATGCGCTGAGGGAAGAGCCGTGTTCTGTTCGCGGCTCGTAATAATCATAATTGGCTGCGATTGCTTTTTGCGGATACCTGTCCCTGAACAGGTACAGCATGGTCATCACATCCGCTTGCTTGATAACCTGGGTATGGGAAGCCACGCCATACGCGCCGCCCCAATATTCCTTGGGGTGCTTCAGGCGGGAACGGACCGTTTCCACCGTGGTGTCCTCCAGCGAAAAATAGCCGTCGAACTGCTCGATGAGGCCTGTTTTGGGATCAGGCTTTTTTCCCTTCAGCTTTTGGACGGCTTCCGCATAGCCATCCAAATCCTTTACAAAGTTTATTTTGCTGTTCAAAGCGAGATAGGCGTCCTCGTCCAGCTTCTTAAGCCGCCCGGCGGCCAGAACGGCATGCCGGAATACGAACCGTGCCATTTCGTTGGTGTAGGCATTGTTGTCTACCCGCTCGTGGTATTCATCCGGGCCAATTACATCCTTAAGCTCCCATTCATCAAGGGCAATGCGCTTTACAAGCAGGCTGTAATAGAAGCGGGCGCATTGCTGTATCACTTCGCAGGCGCCGTCTATGAGCAGGCTTTCTTCCCCGGTCCAGTTCATATACTTTACCAAACCGTAGACCACGGCGGCGGATATATGCACCTGCTTGTCCCTGAAATAAGTGCGCATGGGGCGGCCGGTGAACACATCGGTAACATTGTAGTCCGAGCAGGCGTCAAAACCGCCCTCCTGGCTTTCCCAGGCATAAAATGCACCTTCAAAACCATACTGCCGCGCTTTTTCCAGTGCGCCGGGCAGCGTTTGTATACGGTAATTCACCGCGCTTTTGGCCGCTTGCGGCAGGCAGGCCAAATAGAAATCCAGCATAAACATCTCCGTATCCCAAAAAACCGCTCCCTTATACGTTTGGCCGGACAGGCCCCTTGCGGCCACTGAAAGATCATCCCTGTGCCGCGGCGCAATGCACAGCAGATGGTACATGGAATAGTTCAGCGCTGTTTCCGCCGCCTCGTCGCCTTCAATGACAACCTGAGCATGTTCCCATAATGCTTCCCACGCCGCAATGTGGGAAGAAAGCGCATCGTCATATTCAGGAAGCAGCCTTTCTTTTGCAACCTTCTGAGGAACGGGCGCATCCTTGGTCGTATAGATCGAGACTACCATTGACAGGCTATAGGTTTCTCCGGCTTTGGCATAGGTCGAAAAGGAAATCAGATTGTTTTCCAGGCTTACATGGGCGGGAAAGCTTGCAACGCATTGGCCGCTGACAGATACCATATCGCCTGTGTTCGTGCCGGCGCATACGGTAAGCCTGCCGTTTTCATATTGCGTGGTGATATCGCTGTAGTGTGGGCCGTGGATGTCCCACACGCCGCTGTCAATGGTCCAGGCGATGGTGAGCGGCCCGTCCGCATCCGGGCGCACGGAATACCGCATGGCCAGCAGGTGCACATCCGGCAGGCTGGCAAACCGGCGGCTAAATACGGCAGCCTTTTTGCCGCCCGCGGCAAAAACGGTGTCCCTCATTTGAATTCCGTGGCGAAAGTTGATCCCATGCCGGTGGGAGAGGGGACATGTATCCAGTGTGCTTAAGCTGACACCGTCAAAGCTGGTTTGAATGTGGAAAGGGTTGGGCGCGTTGAGAGGTTCCCGCCAGCCTTCTCCCTGGCGGTGGTAGATGCCCGCCAGATTGACTGCGGCAAGCTGCTCCCTGCCATACTCCTCCAACGTTCCCCGAACGCCCAGGTACCCGTTGCCGCACAGGAATCGGTTGCCAAGTTCAGCCGCCTGATCCACATCAAATCCTTCCTGGGTGACCTCCCAAACCATATGGACACCTCCATTAAGTTTAACGTTAAACTTGATTACAGTATACCACGCACAAGCCCAAAGGTAAACCGTGCGTTTTCACATGGTATGGGCAATGTTAAAATCAGATGATAGCGCATGGATCGCTTGCGAAGTATTGCGCGGAGTGCTAGAGTATAGTCAATACCATGGATGGGGGATACGTAAAAATGGCGACGAAAATCTGGGCGCACCGCGGTGCTTCCGGCGATGCTCCCGAAAACACGCTGGCAGCTTTTCAAGTGGCGGTGGACGCAGGGGCCGACGGCATTGAACTGGATGTGCATTTTACCAGAGACCGGCAGGTGGTGGTTACCCATGACGATGATACGGTTCGTGTGACAGGCTATAAAGGAAGAATTTGCGACTTAACGCTGGCGCAGCTTAAGCTGCTTGATTTTTCCTGCAATATGGCGGCCTTTAAAGGGGAAACGATCCCTTCGCTGGAAGAGGTGCTGGCGCTTATCAAGCCGGGCAGGCTGCATATCAATATAGAATTGAAAACGAACGACCAGAACCCCAATGGGTTGGAGGAAGCGTGCCAGGCGCTTGTGGAAAAATACGGTATGGAAGAGCGCGTTCTATACTCCTCCTTCAACCACTATTCCCTTGCTCAAATGAGAACCGTCGCGCCTCACATGAAATGCGGCATCCTTTACGCCAACAAGCCTTACAAACCATGGGAATATGCCAGATCCTTCGGCTGTTTTGCCGTTCATCCCCAATTTGAAAGCGTGAATACGCCGGGGTATATGCAGGAGTGCCATCGCGCCGGCATTGCATGCAATGTGTGGACGGTAAACGACATGCAACATATAAGGGCGATGCTGGATATTGGTGTGGATGGGATCATCACCAACTACCCGGAACTGGCGATACGTCTTCGAGACGAAAAATAGTTTAGCGAAAGCGGGCCGGATGGAAGCGTCCGGCCCGCGGCAGTTTTGGGCGGATCGTACATATCGTTTTCTGTACAGCAGAAAAGGAAAATTTCTCCGACACCTGCAAAACCCATTGACATTTGCCGGGAAATATTGTATAATACATACTAATCCACTAGGAAAACTAAGATTGAAAGAAGGATGCTCAATGGCACGCATCTACCAGCAGATTACAGACCTGATCGGAAATACGCCGCTGCTTCAATTGGCACAGCTGAAAGCAAAGGAGGGCTTGAAGGCCGATATCATCGCGAAGCTGGAATACTTCAATCCTGCCGGGAGCGTAAAGGACCGCATTGCCAAGGCGATGATCGACGACGCGGAGGAGAAAGGGCTTTTGAAGCCCGGCTCCGTCATCGTTGAGCCTACCAGCGGCAATACGGGCATTGGCCTGGCCTCCGTGGCCGCCAGCAGAGGATACAGGGTTGTTCTTACCATGCCGGAAACCATGAGCGTGGAGCGGCGCAATCTGCTCAAGGCCTATGGAGCGGAATTGGTGCTGACGGAGGGCGCCAAGGGCATGAAGGGCGCCATTGCCAGGGCGGAGGAGCTGCTCAAGGAAATACCGCATTCTTTTATGCCCAGCCAGTTTGAAAACCCGGCCAACCCTGCGGTCCATTTTTTGACCACCGGCCCGGAAATATGGGAAGATACCGAGGGCAAGCTGGATATATTTGTGGCAGGCGTAGGCACCGGCGGAACCATTTCCGGAGCAGGGAAGTATTTGAAGTCCAAAAATCCCGCCATTCAGGTAGTGGCTGTGGAACCGGCCGATTCACCGGTTCTTTCCCAGGGCAAGGCAGGCCCGCACAAGATACAGGGGATAGGCGCGGGCTTTGTTCCAAATACGCTGGATACGGCTGTCTATGACGAAATCATACCTGTGTCGAATGAGGACGCCTTTGCAGCGGGACGTGCCATGGCCCTTGCGGAGGGCGTTCTGGTGGGCATATCCTCCGGCGCGGCGCTTTGGGCGGCCATCCAGCTGGCCAGGCGGCCGGGGAATGAGGGGAAAACCATCGTCGCCATCCTTCCGGATACCGGGGAAAGATATTTGTCCACACCGCTGTTTTCCTTCTAACCATATGAAATGCCGCCTCCGGAGCGCCGCTTCGGAGGCTCGGCGTATCAACAAAGTGGCCATCGCCACTTTGTTGAGGTTTTCCCTCGCTGCACTGCAAAAGGCTACACCTTTTACGGCCGTTTGCTCGGGCAAGGAAGGAATTTCATCGAAATTCCTCGCAAACCACCGCACATGTCGCTGGTTTGCGATTTAGAATCAGAGGGCTTCGGCCCTTCGATACCTCCCTGGGTTTTTTGATGGTCTGCGCCTCCGGAGCACCGCTTCGGAGGCTTTTCTTCATCCTGCGGATTGAAGGACGGATAATAGGATGCTATAATGGGGAAGAAAAGCAGGATACAATACTTTAGGATACGCATGGCCGGCGTATGCCCGCCACGCGATTGGGAGATGCAATGACGCAACCGGCATATTCTGTGCGGCAAAGGGAAAAAACGCGGTTGAATCGGGCGGAATTCATTCCGTTATGCCTTGTGCTTTGTTTTTATGCTGCGCTTCACTTGATCATCCGCCCCAATTTTGGCGACGACCTTACATTTGCGCGCGCCCTGGATGACAGCGCCTTGCTGCCATGGCTTAAGGCAAGATACTACACGTGGTCATCCAGGCTGCTGCCGGATGCCGCGCTGGTATTGGTTCTCAGACTGCCCGTTCTTTTTTGGAAAGCGGCGGATGTGGGTATGCTTCTGCTCCTTTTCCACAGCCTGCGGTTTTTGCTGGACCAAGAAATGCGGCTGCGGGACGGCACGGTTCTGGCCATGCTGCTTTGCTGCTATCCTTTTTCCCAAATGGGTTCCGCGGGCTGGATCACCACCACCGTCATCTATTTGTGGCCGCTGGCCCTATTGGCCTATTCACTGTCGGGTATGTGGCGAAACATTCGGGGAGAGGCACTGCATTGGCGTCGGTACCTCCTGTACGCGTCAGCCGCCTTGTTTGCCTGTGGAAACGAGCTGGCGGCTGTAATGCTGCTGGCTGCCTCCGTATGGGGAATCGTATATGCAAAAAAACAGGGGCATCAGCCGGTGTTTGCATGGGCCTGTTTATTGATTGCGGCCGGCGGCATTGCCCTTGCTTTCTTTTCGCCCGGCAACGCCGGAAGAATGGAAACGGAAATTGGGCAGTGGATGCCCGGGTTTCATCAGATGAGCCCTGTGAATAAGCTCCATCTTGGGATCGTTTCGACCTTTGAACACTTTACATCCCTGCCAAGCGTTGCGCTTTTTTTGCTATGCTTTTTGACATGCGCCCAAGTCAGCGCGGAATTGTCCGGGTTGAAAAAACGGATGGCAGGCTATGTACCGCTTATCATTCAAGTTGGATTCACAGTGTATTTCCTGTTGACAAGGCCGCTTATAAAGAGTGGTTCCGGCTTTGCCCAACAGACGGCTTGGCCGGAAAACATGGGCCCGGCATGGTTTGCCGTGGCAGCGCCAGCCGCTTTTGCACTCATGGCCGCTGGGCTCATATGCTCCCTTGTTTTCTTGATCAGGGACAGGTGCCGGCTTTGCACCATTCTTCTGGCCCTGGCCATGGGGCTGGCTACTCGGCTGTCGCTTAGCTTTTCACCGACGGTAATCGCCTCGGGCACAAGAACCTATATGTTTTTGTATATCATCCTGCTGGCGGTAGCGTTTGTACTGTGGAAAAGGGGCTTGCCCAAAAAGGCCGGATACGTGTTCCTCGCATCGGCAGGAGCAGGCATGATCTATAATATCGCAGGCGTATGGCTGCTGCAGCGTAACTTTTAGATGCTGGCCGCGGCTCAGGCAAAACGAAAGCAACGGAGGAGAGAAGCATGAATTTTGTACCAACACCCCACATTACCGCCAAGGCGGGCGATTTTGCCAGGACTGTGCTGATGCCGGGCGACCCGCTCCGCTCCAAATTCATCGCGGAGACGTATTTGCACAATGCTGTTTTGGTCAACAACGTCCGGGGCGTACAGGGGTATACAGGTCTGTACAAGGACAAGCAGGTTTCCGTCATGGCCTCCGGAATGGGCATGCCCTCCATTGGCATCTATTCCTACGAGCTGTACAACTACTATGGCGTGGAGAATATACTGCGCATAGGCTCTGCCGGGATGATCGATCAATCGCTGAAGGTGCAGGATATTGTGGCAGGCATGAGCTGTTACACCAATTCAAATTTTGGGACGCAGTTCGGTTTTCAGGGCAATCTGGCTCCCGCCTGCTCCTTTTCGCTTTTGCAAAAGGCGGTGGAAGCGGGAAAGAAGATAGGCGTTAATGTGAAGGCTGGTTCCATCTATTCTTCCGATACCTTCTATGACGAATCAGAACCTTTGGGCAAGCTGCAAAAGCTGGGGGTGCTGGCGGTGGAGATGGAGGCGGCCGCGCTGTATCTGAACGCCGCGCGGGCCGGGAAGAACGCCTTATGCCTGTGCACCATATCCGACAACCCTTTTACCGGGGAAGGCCTCAGTGCCCAACAGCGGCAGACGGCACTGACACAGATGATGGAGATTGCGTTGGAAATTGCTTGAAACATAAATACGGCCGCTTGAAATTGAAATACGGCCAAGTCTTTTTTTAAGTTTATATGAACACCTGAAAAATACCGCACTTCAAGTATTGTGTTTCCGGGGCGGCGGGAAGGATGGGATGGTCCCGGCCCTGGGTACGGTACTCGACCTGCCGAAGCTGCACATGGGCATCCCTGGCGGCTTCCTTCACAATATCCAAAAATGGTCCCGGCAGAATATGCTGTGAGCAGGAACAGGTGACAAGCATGCCGCCATCCCGCAAAAGCTTCATGGCGCGCAGGTTGATTTCTTTATAGCCCCTGGTGGCCCCCTCCACGGCTGAACGGGTTTTTGTAAAGGCGGGCGGGTCGAGTATCACCATGTCGTACTGCTCTTTCTGCTCGTGCTGTGCCCGCAGAAAATCAAAGGCATTGGCCTGCACAAAGCGGACGCTGCCGTCAAGACCGTTGATGGCGGCATTTTCTTGTGCCACGGCGCAGGCGTGGTCCGATATATCGACGCCCACTACTTCCTTTGCGCCATAGCGGCCAGCATGCAAAGCAAAGCTGCCCGTATGGGTAAAACAGTCCAGTACGCGCCCATCTTTGGCAAAGGGTGCGATGGCAGCCCTGTTTTCCTTTTGATCCAGGAAGAAGCCCGTTTTTTGCCCGCCTATGACATCCACCAGAAAGCGGACGCCGTTCTCCGCCATTTCCACCCGTTCAGGCACGCGGCCATACAGGAGGCCTTTCATTTGCTCAAGCCCTTCCAGGGTGCGCACGGGCACATCGTTGCGCTCATAGATGCCGGATGGGCGCATAAGCTCGATTAACGCGCTGACAACATCCGCCTTGAACCGCTCCATGCCCAGGGATAGGCATTGCAGCACCAAAATATCGCCAAAGCTGTCCACAATCAAGGCGGGCAGTCCATCGCTTTCGGCAAAGATCAGCCGGCAGCTTTTCAGATCGGCGAATTTTTTGCGGTAGTCCACCGCCCGTTTCACGCGGCTGAAAACGAAGGAAGCGTCGATGGTTTCCTCCCGTAGGCTCATCATCCTGAGCGTAATTTGCGATTGCGGATTGTATAGGGCCATGCCCAGTACCTTGCCCTTGTGGGAAACCACCTTCAGCACGTCGCCTGGTTCGTGCCTGCCCTCCACGCGGGCTATATCGCTGCGGAATACCCAGGGATGGCCGCTT
>JAEWNM010000121.1 GCA_023392755.1 Bacillota bacterium | reverse complement strand
ATGGAGGGAGAAACCCATCCGCTGCCGCACATGGCCAACATGGCGGCGCTTTTAAACAGCGCGCTGGAGGGCATCAACTGGGTAGGCTTTTATTTGATGACGGACGGCGATCTTTTGCTGGGTCCGTTCCAGGGCAAGCCAGCCTGTATCCGCATTCCGGTTGGAAAAGGTGTGTGCGGCACGGCAGTTTTGCAAAACAGAACGCAGTTGGTGGAAGACGTGCACCGGTTCCCCGGCCACATCGCCTGCGACAGTGCCTCCAACTCGGAAATCGTTGTCCCCATCCGGGCAAACGGCGTTGTCGTGGGCGTGCTGGATATCGACAGCCCCCGTTTTTCCCGCTTTGATGCGCAGGATCAAAATGGGCTGGAAGAAATGGTCAGCATGCTGGCTGAAGGCTGCCGGTGGTAGACGTTTGCTGAACGCCCCTTTATCAGCCCGGCAGGATTCTGTCTTTTCTTGCCTTGAAAATGCTGGTGATGATATCAATTGCGGTGCCAACGATCGCAATGACGCTCAATACAAGGACACCTTTTTGCCAATGATCGTTCATGACGGTTGAATCGATTTTCAGCGCTTGTGCAGCCCGGGCGATGAAAGAGGGATTGAAGGTGTCGGGGCTGCGCAGAAAGAGGATGGTTGCAATCGCCCAGGCAATGCCGTTCAGCCCATAAAGCAGCGCCGTGATTGCGTTCCAGCGGCCATAGTAGAGTTTGACTGCCGAAACAGCCCAGGAGAAGGCGGTGAGCGCCACCAGATACGGAACGTAGCGGGACACCGCCAGGCTGCTGAAAAGTGGCGTGACGCCCACTCCGTTCTCGTGCCAGGCGATCAGGTGCTGATACCGCGTCATCATGACAAGGGACAGAGCGGAAAATACCATGCCCACGACCGTTTCCACTCTGGATATTTTAATGGCGGACTGAGACGGCATTTCGGGCAGGTCCTTTGGTGACCAGTCCTTCTTTCCCTTCACGACCTGGAAGTACTCTACCAGGGCAAAGCTCAGTGTCACCCACAAAAAACCGTTGGTCACCGCGGAAAAGAGGCTGCCCAGCACGCCGGCCAGTATTGATGCGAATACTTGGCCATAGGTGCCCTCCACAGGCGTATCCCCAAGCGCGCCAAACAGACGGAGCACAGCCATCACCACGGCCATAATGGGAATGACAAGCTTCAATACTGTCAGATAGTCGTCAAAAACGGCAGGGGATATCAAGTACCGGGGCCGGGTACGGTATTGCTCCGCCAGCTTTGCCGGATCACCCAGAGAGGTGAGTACGCGGTAGATATCCTCCTGGGCACTGTTTTCGGGCAGCATATCGGCTATATTGGCCCTCATTTCCTTTTCCACTTCCGGGCGGCTTTTTTCCGGCAGCCGCCTTGTCACATCGTATACATAGCGGTCAATCAAAGAAGTCATTTTTGATCCTCCCTCAGCAAATTTCCTATTTCCTCACACAAGCGCAGCCATTCCACTTTCAGTGTTTCATACAGCGCGGCACCCTGGTCGCTGAGCAGGTAATACTTGCGCGGACGGCTTTCGGCGGTATCCCAACGGCTTTGAAGCAGCCCTTGCGATTCCAGCCGCCGCAGCAGCGGGTAGAGTGTGCCGGGCTCAATGCTCGTGTGCATTTCCTCCAGTTGCTTTAGCAGCGAATAGCCATAGCAGGGATTTTTCAATTGGCTGAGCACAGCCAGTGTCAGCGTGCCGCGGCGCATTTCCAACAGTATGTTGCTTAAGAGCGTGGAATCTTCCAATGACATCACCTCGAACTCATTATAATGTGTGACGCACACTATTGTCAATAGCGAAATATTATTTTGATATCTTAAGCAGGCGTATCCGTATGGAGGATCAAAATACGAATGGGTGTGGAGTATTTGGCTTTTCAGGCGGGCTGTGTGCCTTTATCGCCGCAAGTGATGATGACGCAGGCCTGGTGAACAGTCCTGCGTGCTATTGGACCTGTTCATTTTCTACATTCAGGACAAAGTCGGTCTGGCATCATAAAAAAGGGCTCTGTGACCGTTGCCGTGAAGAACAATAAAAGGAGCCGCCGCATGTATATGCATGCGCCGGCCAGACCATCAAAAAACCCAGGGAGGTATCGGAGGGCCGAAGCCCTCCGATTCTAGATCGCAAACCAGCGACATGTGCGGTGGTTTGCGAGGGAATTTTGAAAAAATTCCTTCCTTGCCCGAGCAAACGGCCGCAAAAGGCGCAGCCTTTTGCAGTGCGGCGAGGGAAAAACTCAACAAAGTGGCGACAGCCACTTTGTTGATACGCTGAGCCGGCGCGTGCATATGCATGCGCCGGCCCGGCTCATCGCGATTGTGCCATGCGGCTGCCCCAAGGAGAAGGCTGCCTAACGCTTGGCTCAAATGTGTCCGCTTTACAGGATAACAACATGCACCTGCACATGGGGTAGGCGCATCCTGAGCAGGGAAGCCACATCCCGGCGGTCCGGGCCGCCGGGGCGGCCTGCTCCAAGAACGATATGGGCCACATGCTGCTCCTGGGCATACTGGATCAGCCTTTCCAGCGGGTCAGGCGCCCGGAGAACAGCCATTTCCGCGCCGGCATCGCAGGAAAGGCCGTATAGATAATCAAGCGCTTCGCTTTGAGTGGAGTTGCCAAGCAAAGGCGCGCCAGCCGGGGCTACGTGCACCACCAGCAGCGGGGCATCATACCCGGCGGCAAGCTGAGCTCCTGTTTTAATCAGCCTGTCGCATGTTTTTTGACCAGTCACGCAGACCAGTACATTTTGTGTATCGTGCACGGAGAAAACTCCTTTTCGGCCCGCATGGCATCAAAGCTTGGCAGGAGCAGCTTCTTCATCACTCTGCCGGGCGTATGTCCGCCACCGCCTTGTCATGGGAAACGACGGTAATCATGTCGCCCGGCTTAAAGGGCGGCGTTCCCTTGTGCACGTCGTAATAAAAGAGCCTGTCGTCTGCTTCCTCGCCCTTTACGCCAATGTTGATAGTCATGGGATAATATTCCACGCCTTCCCGGAAGCAGGATTGGCTGCTGAAGTCGGTCAAACGGCCCGTCGTCTCCCGTTTGCGCCCATCAAGCACGTTTCTTAAATGCCGCCCATAGCTCACAACCGGGCTGATGAACACTCCATAACAAAAGATAGCCATGGCCCCGCCTGCAATGGTCAGCAGCGTGGTAAGCCATTGCAGCCGTATATTCGGGAGCAGCGAGACAACGATGCCTGCCAGAAAGAGCGCCATAGGGATCAAAAGGGCGAGAAGGCGGCGCTTGAGCTGTTGACGGTTTTCCTGCCGGTCGCTTGTAAGATACAATGCTGTTTCCTCCGTATGGTATGCATAAAGTGGCGGCTACATGCGCCCGTACTTTATTTATACGCCAAATCCGCCGCCTTGTAAAGCGAAAAAGTTCAGCTTGTCGCCGGCGCCGTCCCATCCATGCAATAAGCCGGCGCAATATAGCTGTTTGCCGCCCGATGAATGTGGAAGCGGCCCGTTTCATCCATGGATGAAAACGGGCCGTTTACGGTGTGAGCGCGCAATGCATTATTCTAAGGCGGCAGCTATGAGCGTGAAAGCATTATTCCTTTACTCTTTGCATTGCCTTGATAACCACGTAGAACAGGCATAGCACCAGAAAAACGCCTGCCAGGCCAAGCCCGGTGGTGATGAGCCCCTTGCCCATGAGCGTATCGGCAAAAGCGGGGGCGGAGGTTTGTGCAAGCGGCGCGGCATTTTCAGCCAGAGCGGAAGCAAACAGCCATTTGAACATCGTCATCCATCCTTCTTTCTATGGCGTTATGCGCTTAGCGGAGCAGCATGCTGACCAGCGTGATCACCATGCCGCCGGCCACAATGGAACCCAATTGGCCGGAAACGTTGGCGCTGATGGCTTGCATAAGGATAAAATTGTAAGGGTCATCTTCCTTTGCCATTTTTTGAATGACGCGGGCGCTCATGGGGAACGCGGATATGCCCGCCGCGCCAACCATGGGATTGATCTTGTTCTTGCGGAAAAGGTTGATGAGCTTTGCAAACAGAACGCCGCCCGCCGTATCAAAGACAAAGGCGAAGAGGCCAAGCCCCATGATGAGCAGCGTATCCAGCCGCAGGAAGTTTTGGGCCACCATGGTGGAGCCGATGGTCAGCCCCAGCAAAATGGTAACAAGATTCGCCAATTCATTTTGGGCGGTCTTGCTCAGCCGTTCCAGCACGCCGCACTCCCTAAGCAAATTGCCGAACATCAGGGAGCCTACCAGGGGTGCGCTCATGGGCACGATGATGCCGGACACTACCGTGACCACGATGGGGAAGAGGATCAAAGCAAGGCGGGGGGCACGGGCTTCCCGGTAATCCATGCGGATCATGCGCTCTTTTTTAGTGGTTAGCAGCCGTATTACCGGGGGCTGAATCACAGGCACCAGAGACATATAGCTGTAGGCCGCTACGGAAATGGGGGCCATATAATCCTTCAACTGGAAGTGGTTTGCCACATACAATGTAGTGGGGCCGTCCGCCGCGCCGATGATGCCGATAGCGGAAGCCAGCTTCAGTATCAGGCTCTCATTTCCGGCGGTGGCCGGCAAAATGATGGGGATCAGCACCAGGGAAAGAAGGAACGTGGCGAATATACCGAACTGGGCCGCGGCGCCAAAAAAGATCATGGCAGGGTCTTTCATCAAAGGAGAGAAATCGATCATGGCGCCTACGGCGATAAAGATGAGGATGGGGAACAGTTCGTTGGCTATGCCGGCATTGAACAGCACCGTTAGAAAACCGGGGGATGCCTCCGTTCCCAGCGCCGCAGCAACGCCCTCCAGCACCGGGGGCAGGTTGGCCAGGATGGCTCCAAATCCAATGGGCAGTAAAAGTGCGGGTTCATAATCCTTTTTGATCGCCAGATAGATCAGGATGCCTGATATAAGAAACATAACCAGTGTCTTCCAGCCCTCGTTCGTAAACAGATAAAGGATGCCGGAAAACAACTCCCGTAGCAGATCGCCCATGATACGATCCTCCCTTTTGTCGGCGGAAACGCCAAAAACTGCGTTATTATAGCATATGTAACATCGGCTGTCAAACGGCCGGCATGGCAATTTGAAGGCATATGAGGGCCATTTGCATTTGCAGCGAATGTGTGGTATAATGCGTATCATTCTGGTATAGAGGTGTACATCTTGGACGAACCTCCGAGTCCTAAACGGTTTGCGAAACGGGACCAATTCGTGCTTATAGGCGCACCGGTGCAAAACGCGGGAGCTGTTTTGCCTGTGCGCTTTTTGCATGCGGAAATTGTCAGATGATCGGTAGCGGCATGTACAGAAAGGATTTTTATTCATGGATTTGAACGCTTTCCCGCTGGTGGCGGCCATTGTGCTGTGCACTTTGCTGTCTGCGTTTTTTTTCGCTGCTCAGACGGCCTTTGGTGAATTGAACCGCCCACGGCTCAAGGGGCTTGCATTTGGCGGCAATATGCGGGCGGAAAAAGCATTTGCGCTTCTGGAGCGGCAGGAGAGGCTGCATCCCATCATCCTGCTGGGCAGCCGCCTGGCGTTCATACTGGCCATCTCCTTAAGCGCCGTACTCCTTCGTGGCGCTGCCAGGGGTGCGGCGCTTTTGCTGTCCATGGCGGCGATGGTGACGGTGATTTTCATATTGTGCGAAGCCATCCCAAGCGCCATGGCAAAGAATTCTCCGGAAAAGCTGGCCATGGGTTTGGCTCCGGCGCTGAAGGTGCTGATAACGGTACTGACGCCGCTTTATTGGCTGTACCGCATGTGGCAGCTTTTGATGGGCAAGGTTGCAAAACCTGTGGCGGAGCCGTTCCTGATTGAGGAAGAGCTGATCACCATGGTGGATGAAGCCCAAAGCGACGGCGACATGGACGAGCACGAAGGGGAACTGATCCGCTCCGCCATCGAATTTACCGAGCTTGATGCCCGCGACATTCTTACCCCCCGGGTGGATGTGGTGGGCCTGTCCACAGAAAGCACCGCTGCGGAGGCGGAGCGTGCCTTTTTGGAGCATGGCTACTCACGCCTGCCGGTGTACAGGGAAACGATGGATGATATTGTGGGCATATTGCATGAGAAGGATTTTTATGCCGGCATCCACGATGGCAAGACCTGCATGGAAGAGATGATGAAACCTGCGCTGTATGCGCCGGCAACGCTGAAGATTACAAAGCTTCTGCAGCTTTTGCAAAGCAGCAAAAA
>JAEWNM010000113.1 GCA_023392755.1 Bacillota bacterium | reverse complement strand
CAATACAATGGCGCTTTCATGGCTTTGAATCAGCATCTCACACACCCCGGCCACATACCCGAAATTCCCGTCAATCTGGAAGGGCGGGTGCGTATCCAGCAGATTCGGATACGTGCAGATTGCAAGCTGCCCCTGCAAAAGCTTATAGGCGTGATCTCCGTCCTGAAGCCTGGCCCACAGGCACAGCTTCCATGCCCGGCTCCAGCCTGTGGATTCGTCGCCGCGGCCAAGGAGCGTCACCCTGGCGGCCTCCATCAATTCAGGCGTTTCACTGTTGATGAGGCACCCCGGATACAGCGCCACCAATTGGGATACATGCCGGTGGGTATCCTTGGGATCGTCGATATCCTCCTTCCATTCCTGCAATTGGCCCCAACGGCCAATGCGCAGCGGCGGGGAAAGCCGTTTCATTGCACTTGCCAGCTCCGCCCGCAAATCTTCGTCCGTATTGAGCAGACCGGCCGCGTCAGAGGTTGCGCAAAAGAGGAAGTACGCCAATTGCTGGTCCATGGCACACCCGATCTCGCAGTCGCCGTGCTCCGGCGAAAAGGAGGGGGATGATACCAGCGTTCCGTCCCGATCCAAAGACAGAAAATCCAACCAGAAGAGCGCCGCGCCTTTTAGCAGAGGATATATTGTTTTGAGGTCTTCCCGCTTTTGGCTGAACAGGTATTTTTCCCACAGGTTCATGGCGATAAAAGCGTTGCTGTTGGGCGCCCAGCCCCAGGTATACCGCCAGCCGGGGGCGGTAAAGCCAAAGGGATTGTTCATGGTGTTTACGGCCCAGCCTCTTTTTGAGCCAAAGTGCGTTTTTGCCGTTACCCGGCCAGGCTCCAAAAGGCTCTGAACATAATCCACCAGGCAATCGCCGCACTCGGTCAGCGCCGCCGCCTCCGCCGGCCAGTAATTCATTTGCAGATTGATGTCAAAGTGATAATCGCCGCACCAGGCCGGCTCGTTTGATTCATTCCACACGCCCTGAAGGTTGGCCGGCAGGGAACCCGGCCGGGAGGAGGCAATGAGCAGGTATCTGCCATAATGGAACATCAGCGCTTCCAGACCCCGGTTCGGCGCTTTGCGGTATTGCCCAAGCAGCTCATCCGTTGGACAATCCGCAAAAATATCATCCGCAAGAGATATTTCCGCCCTGCGGTACAATTCCCTATGGTCTTCCTGATGCTGCTTATAAAGCGCCTGCCAGCCCATTGAAACCGCACGGGCGACCCGCTTGGATATCTCGCCGTGGGGATGCTCCCCCCGGTAGCGGGGATAGGCATTTGCGTAATCGGTTCCGCAAGCCAGCAGTAGAACCACCTCGCCTGCGTCCCGTATTGTGATGCCGCGTTCCGCCTGGGTAAGCCGCCCATCATGAAAGGCTACGGCCAGCTGCGCTTCATATTGCAGGCCGTTGTCCGGCACCTTCCCGGTCAGCAAGACAACATCGCCGCATACGCGGCAGCTTGCATCCGGCTGTGCAGGGGCAAATGCGGCCTCCACGGTGAAGGTGCCCCGCGCCCGGGCGGCGATTCGGATGGCCATCACCCGGCCGGGATAACTGCAAAAAGCCTCCCTGACCATGCATACACCGTTCACCTGATACGAAACGGAAGAAAGCGCCGCGTCCAAATCAAGGCGGCGCATATAATTCCCGTATTTTTCATGCCCCGGAAAATGCAAAAGCAGCTCGCCAAAGTTCTGGTAGCAGCCAAAACCATTCTGCTCCCCGGTGAGGTGCTCCTGGGCCAAACGCATGGCCTCCGCCTTGCCGCCTTTCAGAAGAAGCTCGCGAATTTTTGCAAGATGCTCAGCCGCGCCTTCTCGGTTGCCAAAATCGTATCCTTCCCGAGAACCGGGCCCGCCGCTCCACAGCGTTTTTTCGTTGAACTGTATGCGCTCCGTTAACACAGTCCCGTAAACCATGCCGCCCATGTATCCGTTGCCGATGGGCAGCGCCTGCGTTTCCCACACCGAGGGCCGGCCGGAATAGCCAAGCTCGCTGACCGGCAGGGAGGATATCTCCCCTGAGCCGGGAAGCCCGGCCGGCTGCCGGTACCACAAAAGATGTGTGTTCATTTTCCCTCACTGTCCAGAATTGTCGTGTGAAGGCTGCATATTGCATTAAGCGATTCGGAAAGAAACATTTCGCGTCTGCGGACGCGACCAAGGGGCTTCCCGATCGATCCAGCCTGCTCAATAGTCGCATTGCATCGCTGCCGCTCGCACTGCTCTTTTCGCTGGCCTCCTCCACCCCTCCCCTTTCCGCCACAGGCGGGGTCGGGGTTCCGGAGCCCTTGGAAACCTTCGGGTGCTGTCTCTTTATATACACAACCAACTGTTTATCACTTCAGGCTATAGCTTTATTTCATTTGCTTATTCACCGGCAGGGGCGGCGCGTACACCGACAATATGACTTCCTCCATGGGCAGGTCCAGGGAACGGCCTGAGGCGTTATCCATCAGGGTGGGCACAAAGGTACGGTAGCTGAACAGGTCTCTGGGCTGCGGATTTTTTCTGTACTCGCTGGGCGTCAGCCCTGTCAAGCGCTTGAATTCCTTGGCAAAATAAAACTGGTTGGTATACCCCACCGATTCCGAAATTTCCAGCACCGATTGGGAGCTCAGCTGCAGCCGCATGCAGGCCTTGTCGATCCGGTAATAAATCAGGTATTGCTTGGGTGATATTTTCAGGGTATTGTTGAATATGCCATACAGATGCTTTTTGGATATGCCCAAGGCCCTTGCAATATCCTCCACGGAGATGTTTCTGGTGTAATTGTGCTCAATGAAATCAACCGCCTTGACGGCAAAAAAGTCGGCGTTGTCCACATAGCTGTCGCTTTGCTTGGTAGGGTTCACATCCAGAAGATAGCTGAAAATATCATACAGGGCGGAAACCATGCGGCAGTAACGGTTAGGCAGCTTATGGGCTGCCGCATACAGCCTTGCGAGCTTTTCCCCCACCATACCCTCATCATCGGTAAACACCGGCTTGGTGCGGGTAATGTTGGCGCGGTTCAGGTAATTTTCCACCATGTACCCGGAAAAGCAAAGCCAGGTAACAGAAAGGGGCTCGCTGTTCACATTTTCCAGCTCATAAGACAGATCGGGAAAGGAAAAGAAGCCGTGGGCCGCGGGAAGCTTGTAGGCAAGGCTGTTGGATTCCAAAAGGGCGGAACCGCGGTTCACGTATACCAGGGTAAACGTATCCGCGGCCTTGATGGACAGTATGCCGCCGGGGGGAATCTCATTGCTGCCGCATTGGTACAGGTTGAAGGTCAGGTTCAGGTGCGTCTTGCTGCTTATGTGGATCGTTCCGTTCATAATGGGCATGCCGTCCAAAAAAGCCGCCTCCCTCCCATGTTTCAAAGGGCCGTGCTGCCGGCGCCGGGGGCCGCGAGCATACGCCGGTTTTTATACTGAAGCTCCAGCCTATGAATCAGCTCCGGTATCTCGCAGGGCATGGCCGCCACATAATCCGGCACTTCTTCCGCCGTTTCAGGCTGCATCACATATCTGGGACTGTAGCTTAGCAGGACCGAAGTGATCCCCATCCGGTTGGCGCCCAGCACATCCCTTTTCAGGTTGTTGCCGATCATCACAACGCGGCCCGCATCGGCAGGCGTCAGCTTCATATTGGCAAGCGCCGTTTGAAACATGCGCGCATCCGGCTTGCACACGCCCACCTCTTCGGATATGACCCATGTTTCAAAAACATGGGAAAGGTTATGCTCCCTGAATATATTATGAAAGGACGCCGTACGCCCGTCGGCCACCAGGGCCAGACGGTAACCCTCCCGATAGAGCCGCTTGAGCATTTCTCCCGCGCCCGGTATAAACTCCGCACTGAGCACATCGCCGTTGCCCGCAAATATCTGTGTGGATTCATCCACAATCGTGTCGCCGCAGTCAATAAACAGAATAAGTTCTCTGCTCATTCCCATTGTATCCTATCCGCCGCATGCTGTCATCCCATGCAGCCATCATTGTTCTTTGATTCCCCAATAAAATCCGGCCGCCTTCACGATCCGGCGGCGGTGATGCCCTTTAGGGCAAGCTCCTGACACCGGTGGCAGGCCACAAATCTCTGCCCGTCCATCTCCCTGAATTCCGGTTCACGCTCCCTGCAAAGCTGGGTGCAGTAGCGGCACCTGGTGTGGAAATAGCAGCCAGAGGGCGCGTTGGCGGGATTGGGTATCTCGCCCTCCAGGGGGATGCGCCGCATGGTCACGGTGGGGTCTGCTACCGGCACAGCGGAAAGCAGCGCCTCGGTATACGGGTGCAGCGGCCGTCCAAAAAGCTGTTCCGTAGACGCGTATTCCACAATCTTGCCCAGATACATCACGCCCACCTTGTCGGATATGTGCTCAACCACCGACAGGTCGTGGCTGATAAAGATATAGGTAAGGTTCATCTCCTCCTGCAAATCCTTCAAAAGATTCACAACCTGGGCCTGCACGGAAACATCCAGCGCGGAAACCGCCTCGTCACACACGATCAGGCGCGGATAGAGCACCAGGGCCCTGGCTATGCCGATACGCTGGCGCTGCCCGCCGGAAAAGGCATGGGGGTAGCGCTTCAAGTAGCTTGGATTCAGGCCCACCTTGGCGGCCATGGATGTAACCCGCTCCTCCATTTCCTTTTTGGACATATGCGGAAAGTTGGCCCGCAGAGGCTCGGAGATGATGTCGTAAACCGTCATGCGCGGGTCCAGGGAGGAATAGGGGTCCTGAAAGATCATTTGAACTTCCTTGCGGATACCCTTCAATTGGTTTTTCGCAATATGCTGCAAATCATGCTCCACCCCGTCCGCGGCACGGTATAAAACCTTGCCCGACGTGGCGCTGTATGCGCGTACGATGCAGCGCCCTAGCGTCGTTTTTCCGCAGCCCGATTCGCCCACGATGCCCACCGTTTCCCCCGCGTTCACGGTGAAGCCGACATCGTTCACGGCGCGAACATGGGTCTTGCCGGAGGAAAACACCATGTTCAGCCCTTCCACCTTTAAGATTGCGTCAGGCATTGCGCTTCCTCCTCTCCCGTGGATAATGACCTGGATTCCCAGGGCTCATAGCACGCGGCGTAGTGGTCGTCGCCCACCTTTGCAAGCAGGGGCTCCCTTAAAGCGCACACCCCGGTATCCTTGTACGTGCACCGGTCAAAGAAGGAGCAGCGGTCGATGAGGTTCATGGCCAGGGGCACGTGCCCCTGGATGGAAAAAAGCCGTTCCTTGCCCCCGCCGATCTTGTGCACCGAGCCGATCAGCCCCCGGGTGTAGGGGTGAACAGGATTTTGAAAAATCTCCATGGTCGACCCTGTCTCGACGATGCGGCCCAGATACATCACCGCCACCCGGTCGCACAGCTGCGCCACCGTGCCCAGGTCGTGGGTGATATAGAGGATGGACATGCCCAAATCCCTTTGCAGCTGTTTCAAAAGGTCGAGTATCTGCGCCTGAATGGTCACATCCAGCGCGGTCGTCGGTTCATCCGCAATCAAAACGCGCGGGCTGCACAAAAGCGCCATGGCAATCAAAGCCCTTTGCAGCATGCCGCCGGAAAACTCATGGGGATGCTGGTCAAACCGCTTTTCGGGGTTGGCGATCCCCACCCTTTTCATGGCGTCAAGCACAAGCATTCTTGCATCCTGCCTGCTCTTGCCCAAATGAATCCGCGCGCTCTCGGCCAGCTGGGAACCCACCGTATAAAGGGGCGAAAACGCGCTCATGGGCTCCTGAAAGATCATGGCAATGCTCTTGCCCCGGATATCCCGTATCTCCCTGCCGCCAAACTTCAGGGAAAGCAGGTCCCGGGTATTGCCCTTCTCATCCGAAAAATCAATCTTGCCCGAGGTTTTGCAGTTTTTGCTGTTGATGCCAAGAATGGCCTTGCAGGTCAGGCTTTTCCCGCAGCCCGATTCCCCCACCAGCCCCAGCGTTTCGTTGGCGCGCAATATGAAATCCACACCCCTGACCGGCGTGAGAAGGCCTTCATCAAGCTTGATGCTGATTTGAAGGTCCGATACCGTGAGCACCGCCTGTCCCGTTTCCTTCATCTTCCCCACACCTCACTTATACGGGTCGGCGGCATCCCGGAGGCCGTCGCCAAGGAAATTGAACGCCAGAACAGCCAGGCCCACAAACGCAAGCGGAATCAGCTTCCAGGGGCAATTGGCAATGTTGCCTATGCTCTGGCATTCCTGCAAAAGCACGCCCCAGCTGGTGGCCGGCGCACGCATGCCAAGGCCCAGAAAGCTCATGGAGGTTTCGCCAAGTATCATGTGGGGCACCCCAAGCGTTAAGCTTACGATCAGATAGCT
>JAEWNM010000093.1 GCA_023392755.1 Bacillota bacterium | reverse complement strand
CCCGTAAGGTGGGTGCGGTAGGCGGCATGAGCGACAAGGCAACCAACGATTTTCTGGTGGGCTACCGTCAGGGGGCCAGGTATGCCAACTCCGCCACAGGTGTGGAGTTCGTTTACACATGGGATTATGAGAGCCCTTCCAAGGGCAAGGGATATGCGAAGACGCTCTTCGACAGGGGCTGCGACACCGTGTTTGCGGTGGCAGGCAAGACCAGCGAAGGCGTCTTCGAAGCCGCCAGGCAAGCAGGCAGGTATGCGATTGCCATTGACGCCGATCAGAAATACATCGCTCCGGACGTCATCGTCGCTTCCATGAAAAAGAATATAGGCCTGTCCATCTATACCGTTATCAAGAGCAGCATTGCGGATGGCATTTGGAACGGCGGAACAGCCTGGGTCGCTGATATGGCCAACGGCTTTGTGGATATCGGTTACGGCACGCCTGATATGGTGCAGCAGGTTTCCGATGAATTGAAGGCCGAAGTGGAAACCATAAAGCAGATGATCATCACTGGGGAAATTGTGGTGGATACCGCCAGGTAGCCATCTGTGCTGCGATGGCTACGCCTCAAGGGAAGGGATGCCAATGCAGCCTTGCGTTGAGGAAAAGAAGCACACGTTCCCTCATCCCAGCACCAGGCAAGCAGGTTTTGGAACGGCTATCCCGCCATGCTTCAAAAGCGTCTTTTTCTCCCGGTCAAGCTTCATCACCTGCACCTCATTTTGATCCTGACAGGCGCACAGCAAAAACTCCCCTGCCGGCAGAATATCCCGGGGGAACGCGCCACAGGTGCATACATCCCTTAACTGAGGCAGACGCGTCACGGGGTCCAGTTCAAACAGCGCAACCCCGTCATATCCGCCGCGGCTGGACGCGAACAGAAATCGTTCGTCAGGGCTCAGGCGCACCGCCCCCGCCCATGTGGGGGGCTGGCCGGCCGCAAGATATTCGTATACGCCTTCCAACACAAAGCAGCCGCCATTTTTGCGGTAGGCATACAGCACATTTTGAAGCTCGCACAAAAGATAGAGCATAACCCCGTCCGCAGACAAAACCAGATGGCGGGGCCCAGCGCCTGGCCGGGCACCAACCAGGGGCGCTTCTTCCCCGAAGCGCCCTTTTTCCGTCCGGCTGAAAACACGCACCTTGTCATTGCCCAGGTCGCATACCAAAACTTTTTCCCCATATGATACGCACTGATGGGCGTGGGCGCACTCCTGCCGCTTTGGATGCACACCGCGGCCATCCAGCATAATCGTTTGAGGCTCGCTGTCCAGCGCGCCGTTTCCCGGCAGATCATAAAAGCTTACCGCGCCGTCCATATAATTGGCCACGGCCAGCAAATCTTGCGCTTCATTCAGCATCACATGGCAGGGCGCGCTGCCCCCGGAAGGCTGGCATCCCGTTTGCACCCAGCAATGATCCGTCAGCTGATAGCTGAAAACACGGCCGGCGGGAAGCGTCTCCTCCACGGCATAAAGACGCTTCCCATCCCTGGACAAAACCAGATAGGAGGGCTCCTGCTGGGGGATTACAAGGCGGACGCCGTCCAAGCCTCCGCTTTTTGCGTCCCATTGAGCCTCATAAATTCCCCGGGAGCTGCCTTGGGATGTATAGGTGCCTATCAGCAAGGGTGTCTTCATGCATAAGTCCCTCTTTCCATACCACATTATTACAATACCGGCGTGTGCCCGGCGTTTCATTTCTTGCCCGAATGCTCCCCCGCCAGTATGCCGCAGGCCCAGGCGAACAGCAGGTTAAAGCCGCCGCAATCGCCGTCCACGTCAAGAACCTCCCCGGCGGCATACAGGCCGGGGACAAGGCGGGAGGCCATGGTTAGCGGGTCAAAGTCCCGGGTATCAATGCCCCCCGCCGTTGCCTGTGCGCTGTCAAAACCCTGTACGCCGGTAACGGCCAGCGGAAAATCCGGCAAAAAACCGGCAAGAATTGATATTTCCTTGGACAAAAGCGAGGAACAAGGGCGGGAAAGAGGCCCAATGCCGGCACGTTTGAAAAGTGCCATTCCCAGCCGCCCATGCATAAGGCCCGCGAAGAATTGCTCCAAAGGCGCATCGCCAAACAGTTCCGCACGGCGCTCCAGTTTTATTGGAAGCTGCGCTCCCCCCATGCGGATGGCCGGAAGGAAATTGATATGCAGCATGGCGCCTTGCGAATCCCTGGCCAGCTGCATGGCCGCCACGCCGCTGACCCCATAATCGGTAAAGAGGATTTCGCCCTGTTCCCTGGCGGAAGTTTTTCCGTTCCAAGAAAGCCACACCTCCGCCTGAACACGGATGCCCGAAAGGCCCCGGACAGGCTCCGTTTCCGTTTTCAGCTGCGTAATGGCGGGCCGGGGCGCGATCAGCCGGTGCCCCTGGGATGTGAGCAGCGAATACGCGCTGCCGTCGCTGCCCAGTTTGGGGGAGGCTTTGCCGCCGCCGGCGATGACAAGGGCATCGGCCACGTAACGCTTGTCCCCCGCAAAGGCCGCCCAGCCGCCGGGGAGCCTTTCTATGCGGGTGACAGGCACGCCGCAAAAGGTATCCACACGGTGGCG
>JAEWNM010000014.1 GCA_023392755.1 Bacillota bacterium | reverse complement strand
TTGAAAATGCCATAGCCATCGTCATCGTCGCGGTCGCCATGTGCCAGCTTTTCGTTAAGCCGTTCTATTTGCTTCCGGCTCATCCCCGGCCCGTCATCGCTGACTAGGATGAGGACATCCTCACCATTCTCATGCAAAACGGCGGAAATCCAAATTTGCCCGATACCTTCCTTTTCCTTGATTCCGTGATAAATGGCGTTTTCCACCAGGGGCTGCACAATCAGCTTGACGCACATCACTTGTTTCAAATCAGTCATGCACTCAATCGAGTAAGAAAGCTTATCCCGGTAACGCATCTTCTGGATGGACAGGTAGCTTTCCGCCTGCAACAGTTCCTTTTCCAGCGGCAGCCATTCTTTTCCGCTATTAAGAGATAGCTCAAAAAACGCGCCCAGGGCCTTGCTCATCTGGCCAATTTCCCTGGCGCCTGCACGTTCGGCCATCCAAACGATGGAGTTGAGCGTATTGTACAGAAAGTGCGGATTGATTTGAGCTTGCAGCGCTTTTAGCTCAGCCTTGCGCTTTTGCGTCTGCTCCTTCTGAACCCGTATCTTTTCTTCTTCCAGCTCATGAATTGTATCATTTAGCTGTCCAATCAGGCTTTTGATTTCATCTATCATGAAATTGAACTTGCGGCCCAGCGCGCCTATCTCATCTTGCTTGCCATACTCAAAATGGATATCAAAATTTTTCCCGGATACCTTCTGCATGGTTTTTTCCAGCCGCTGCAAGGGCCGGGTGACTGAACGAGCCAGAACAATGGCCGCCCATACGCACATAAACGCGCTGATGGTGGCAATGCCAACGGATACGCGGGTAGCCGCAGTCAAGCTTGAAAACATTTCTTTCTGACTGCGGACGGTCACCGTTACCCATGGGCTGAAGGCGGAATCATTGAAAAACAGGTAGTAAGCGTCATTGGTTCCCTGGACCTTCAGATATCCCGGACCGCTCTGGTCCTGTGTACTCTTTAGTAAGGAATCCTTCGTAAGGTTGTCTACGCCAAGATCATTGATGCTTATCAATATGTTACCCGTATCACGGTGGTAAATGAACACGTTGCCTTCGTCAAAAGTGACCAGGTTCCTGGCATAATTCAGGATGCGTTCCTTATGCAGCGCCACTACAACATGAATCAATTGGTTATAGTACCCCGGCTGGAATGCCAGAACCAGAGGAATGCTTTCGCTTTGGTAGCGGTATAGGCTTTCCATTTCCCGGTCGCCCCAATATTGCCCAGGTTGATTGGCTCCTAAAGGCGGATTGGCGCTTTTGCTGCTTTCGTCCAGATCTATCTTACGCACCAGCGTATTGTCAATAAAGTCTCCCCGAACGGTGTGCACATAGACAGATGCAATAAAGTCGTTGCTCAAACGAAGGGTATTGAGTTCATTGGAAACCTCGGTCACGGCCGCAGCATAGGATGCCGAGTTTCCGCTGAGCATATACCTTACAAAATTCGAATTTTGGCCAAAGTTGAAAATGTCAGCGTTCATGGTGTTGAATACACCGCGTATCACACTGCGCAGGCGGCTGTCCATGTATTGCGACAGCAGGCGCGATGTATCTTTGCTGGCATTAATGGTAGATTCCATGGTTTGCCGAAAAGTATAGGCGTAGTAAAATGCTTGGGTGGACACTGCTACAAACAGTACCAGCAATATACTGACAAACGCAATCTTGTTGCGAAGTTTCATAACGGCATCCACCTCTTGCTTGCATATGAATAAATAGCGCAAATGATAGTATTATCCTATCGTTTCGCAAGTGAAAATGCAAGTAGAGAGAAATGAACATCAATCCTAAGAATCTTATACATAAACCCTTTGTATTTTTTCTTCCGCTTCCCGATAAAAGCCTATACAATGAATGCATTAAGGATGCGCAAAGTGTTTGAAGGTGTTTCGCTTAACACCGGGTATCCAACGCGTAAGATATGACGGGGACCTGATAGGATGTACAGCATATCAGCCAAGGAGGCGCGTAAATTCATGATGGATGTTGCAATGCAGCTGCCGGTCCGTTCCGGCTATGATGTTATTGTTCTGGGCGGCGGCCCGGCCGGGGTCACCGCGGCTGCCGCGGCTGCCCGGGAAGGCGCACGGACACTGTTGATAGAGCAAACCGGCTGTCTTGGCGGGATGGCTACCAACGGCCTTGTTTCTGTATTTGCGCCATATGCGGATGGCCAGCGGCTGGTGTATGCCGGGCTGGCGGAGCGTATTTTGGAAGAGGCAAAAAAAGCGCTGCCGCATATTCACCCGGAGGACACCAGGTGGGTGGCAGCCGACCCGGAACACCTAAAGGTGGTACTAGATGACCTGGTCATGGATTCCGGCGCGGAAATCCTTTTCTTCTCTACTTTCTGCGGTGTGCGCATGCGGGATGAACGGCAAGTGGAAGGTGTTTTGATCGCCAACAAGGATGGCCTTACACTGTATACGGCCAGGCTCTTTGTCGATTGTACCGGCGATGCCGACCTGGCGGCATGGGCCGGTGCAAAATTCCACAAGGGCGATACCGAAGGAGACCTGCAGCCGGCCACCCTGTGCTTTACGTTGGCCAACGTGGATACTTATGCTTATCTGAACAGCCCAAAGCTCCATCCCATGTACAAAGACAGCCCCATATATGAAATTGTGGCATCCGGCAAATACCCGCTGATCCCTGATACCCATTTATGCAATCAACTGGGCGGGCCGGGGATTGTGGGCTTTAATGCGGGGCACCTGTGGGAGGTGGATGGCACCGATGCCGTATCCCTTTCCCGGGCAATGCCCAAGGGCCGGAAGCTTGTCAGGGAGCTTGTCCGGGCACTGAAGGAAAATGTACCCGGCAGTTTTGCCAATGCCCATCTGACGGCTACCGGGGCACTGATGGGCACGCGGGAGTCACGGCGCATTGCAGGGGACTATTGCCTTACCAAGGAGGATTATGCGCAGCGCCAGTCCTTCCCTGATGAAATAGGCCGTTCGTGCTATTATTTGGATATTCATCTAACCCGGGAAGAGGCTGCTCAGGGGAGTTCTGCCTTTAAAGCGGAGCGCGGCAAATACGGCCGGTATGCCCAGGGAGAATCCCATGGTATTCCCTACAGGTGCCTGCTGCCTGCGTCTTTGGATAATGTATTGGTTGCGGGCAAGACCATCAGCGCGGATAGGACGATGCAGGGAGCGATCCGTGTGATGCCCGCCTGCTTTGTTATGGGCGAAGCGGCAGGCATTGCCGCCGCGATGGCCGCCTGCGGGGAAGGCATGACACGCAAAGTGGATGTCCTGGCGCTGAGGGAAAGGATTCGCACATATGGCGGGTATATCCTGTAATTTTTAGTGCTTGTGGTCACGGGATTATCAGACTAGGAGGGCTTTATCATGATGCTTCCCCTGCTGAAAGACAGCCAAGTCATACACCGCTTTCCCGGGAATCCCATACTCTGCAAAAAAGATATTCCCTATGACAGCGAGCTAATATTCAATGCGGGTGTTGCCAAGTATCAGGGCCAGTATGTAATGGTATTCCGCAACGACTACGGCTACAGCGGCGGCAATTGCTTTCAGGGTACAAATCTAGGTTTTGCCACAAGTCCCGACGGCATTGAGTGGACACCCACGCCTGCACCTTGCTGGCAGATAAAGGAT
>JAEWNM010000357.1 GCA_023392755.1 Bacillota bacterium | reverse complement strand
CCTTTGGGAGAGATGCTTCTGCAGCGACAGGCATCAAGAGGATTTTGTCTTACCCCTTCTCCCCGCGCTCGAAGGCGGCCATGAGGGCATCGTCGCCGGTCAGGCCGCCGGCAATGGCCTCGTCGATGTATTGGAGCATTTGCTTGTAATCCTTGGGGATGATGCGGGTGAAGCGCTTCGCATTTTTCTCCCAGTCGGAGAGGATGCGCTTGCCTTGGGGGCTACCGGTGAGTGCCACGTGCTTTTCGATGAGCTCGCGCACCTGCTGCTTTTCCTTATCGGATGAAAAGGACTCCAGGAGCACCAGGGCTTTGTTTGCGCGGATTTCCTCAAAATCGAGCACATATGCGATGCCGCCGGACATGCCGGCCGCGAAGTTGCGGCCCGTTTTTCCCAGCACCACAACGCGGCCGCCGGTCATATATTCGCAGCCATGATCGCCTACGCCCTCCACCACGGCATCGATGCCGCTGTTGCGCACGCAGAAGCGCTCGCCGGCCACGCCGCTTAGGTAGGCCTCGCCCTCGGTGGCGCCGTAGAAGGCCACGTTGCCGATGATGATATTCTCCTCCGGCTTATAATCCGCCGCCTTGGGCGGATAGGCGATGATCTTGCCGCCGGAGAGGCCCTTGCCGAAATAATCGTTGGCGTCGCCCTCCAGCTCGAGGGTTAGGCCCCGTGGCGCGAAAGCGCCGAAGCTTTGGCCGGCGGAGCCCACGAACTGCAAATGGATGGTATCGGCGGGCAGGCCGTTTTCGCCATACTTTTTGGAGATTTCACTGCCCACAAGGGTGCCAACCACCCGGTCGACATTGCGGATTTGCAGCTTGGCCCGGATGGGCGTGCCGTTTTCCAGGGCGGGCTTGCACATGCGCAGAAGCTTTTTCATGCCCAGTGATTTTTCCAGGTTGTGGTTTTGATTTTGCATGTGGTAGCGGCCCACGTCGGAACCGGCATAGGGCTGGTAAAGGATGGGGGCCATATCCAGCTTGAACGCCTTCCAATGGCGCAGGTTTTCCTTGGCCTTGAGTTTGTCGGTACGGCCCACCAGCTCGCTGACGGTGCGGATGCCAAGGCGGGACATGATCTCCCGCAGTTCACGGGCGATGAAGCGCATGAAATTTTCGACATACTCGGGCTTGCCGGAAAAGCACTTGCGAAGCCGCTCATCCTGGGGGGCGATGCCGACGGGGCAGGGGTTGAGGTTGCACACGCGCATCATGACGCAGCCCAGGGCAATGAGCGGCGTGGTGGCAAAGCCGAACTCCTCCGCGCCCAGCATGGCGGCGATGGCCACATCCCGGCCGGTTAGGAGCTTGCCGTCGGTTTCCAGGATCACCCGATCTCGAAGGCGGTTCAAAACAAGCGTTTGGTGGGTTTCGGCCAGGCCCATTTCCCAGGGGAGGCCGGCATGCTTGATGCTGGTTAAGGGTGACGCGCCGGTGCCCCCGTCGTAGCCGCTGATGAGGATGACATCCGCCTTGCCCTTGGCGACGCCGGCGGCAATGGTGCCCACGCCGACTTCGGAGACAAGCTTGACGTTGATGCGGGCATCACGGTTGGCGTTTTTCAGATCGTGAATCAGCTCGGCCAAATCCTCAATGGAATAGATATCGTGATGGGGCGGGGGCGAAATAAGGTCGACGCCGGGGGTGGAGTGGCGGGTTTTGGCGATGGCCGGGTACACCTTGCGGCCGGGCAATTGCCCGCCCTCGCCGGGCTTGGCACCCTGGGCCATTTTGATTTGAATCTCACGGGCGTTGACCAGGTAGTTGCTGGTGACGCCGAAGCGCCCGGAGGCCACCTGCTTGATGGCGCTTTTCTTGGAATCGCCGTTTTCCATGACGGAGAACCGGGACGGGTCTTCGCCGCCCTCGCCGGTATTGCTCTTGCCGCCCAGGCGGTTCATGGCGATGGCAAGGCACTCGTGGGCTTCGCGGCTGATGGAGCCGTAGGACATGGCCCCGGTTTTGAAGCGCTTGACGATGGATTCCACCGGCTCCACCTCCTCGATGGGGATGGTTTCGCCGGGGATGAACTTGAACTCCAGCAGGCTGCGCAGCGTGGCCAGCTGCTCCTCGCCTATTTTGCGGGAGAAGCTTTTGAACAGCCCGTAATCGCCTGTGCGGCAAGCCTGCTGCAGGAGGTAAATGGTTTCGGGGTTGTACAGATGCTCCTCCCCGTCGGCCTTATTCTGGAAGGAGCCGCCGGTTTCCAGGGTATCGGTATAGGGGGAATTGTCCAGATAGGCGCTTTCATGACGCATATAGTTTTCCTGATGGATTTCCTGGATGCCGATGCCCTCCAGCCGGGAGGGGGTGTGGGTGAAGTATCGGTCCACCAGGTCCTGGGCCAGGCCCACAGCCTCGAAAATTTGCGCGCCGTGATAGCTTTGAATGGTGGAGATGCCCATTTTGGTGAGCACCTTCAAGATGCCCTTGACCGACGCCTTGATGTAGTGCTCGATGCCCTCCTCCGCGTCCTGCCCCTGAAGGAGGCCCTTTTGCGCAAGGTCGCGGACGGTATCGAAGGCCAGGTAGGGGTTGACGGCGGTGACGCCATAGCCCAGGAGCGTGCAGAAATGATGCACCTCGCGGGGCTCACCCGATTCCAGCACCAGGCCGGCCACGGTTCTGATCTCCTTGCGGATCAGGTGGTGGTGCAGCCCGGAGGCGGCCAGAAGCGCCGGGATGGCGGCCAGGTCGCGGCCGATGCCCCGGTCGGAAAGAATGAGTATGTTGGCACCCTGGGCAATTTCCCTATCCGCCTGGCGGTACAGCTGATGCAACGCCTTTTCCAGCGCCGCGGCACCGCCGTTTACATTGTACAAAAGCGACAGCACGGCGGTTTTGAACGTGCCGCTGTTCAGCGCCTTGATTTGGGAAAGCTGCAAGTTGGTGAGGATGGGATGATGCAAAAGCAGGCTGGCGGCATCCTCCTCCTCCGTTTTCAGAAGGCTGCCGGAGGAGCCCAGGAGAACGGCGGAGGAGGTGACAATTTCCTCCCGGATGCCGTCGATGGGCGGATTGGTGACCTGGGCGAAAAGCTGTTTGAAATAGACATAGAGCATTTGCGGCTTTTCGGAAAGCACCGCCAGGGGCGTATCCATGCCCATGGCGCCCACGGGATCATCCCCGGACAGGGCCATGGGCAGAAGGAACTTGTGGATATCCTCATAAGTGTAGCCGAATGCCTTTTGGAGCTTTATAAGGTCATGGGGGATAGGCGTCTGCGCAGCATCGTCCTTGGGCAGCCGGTCAAGGGTAACAAGGTGCTTTTCATTCCATTCGGGGTAGGGGTAGGCCTTGGCCACACTGCTTTTGAGCTCTTCATCGGAGATGATGCGCTTTTGAAGCGTATCGATAAGCAGCATTTTGCCGGGCTCCAGCCGCCCCTTGTACAATACGTTCTCGGGCTTTATATCCGCCACGCCCACCTCGGAGGCCAGGATCACCCGGTTGTCCTTGGTGACATAGTAGCGGGAGGGGCGCAGGCCGTTTCTGTCGAGCATGCCGCCGATGACGTCGCCGTCGGAAAAGGCCATGGCCGCGGGGCCGTCCCAGGGCTCCATCAAAAAGCTCTGATACTTGTAAAACTCGCGTTTTTCAGGAGACATGAGGGGGTTTTTCTCCCAGGGCTCGGGGATCATCATCATGGCGGCGTGGGGAAGCGAGCGGCCTGTAAGGTAGAGAAACTCCAGGCAGTTGTCGAACATGGAGGAGTCGCTGCCTGTTTCGTCGATGACGGGGAACACTTTTGTTATGTCGTCGAACAGGGGGGATTGCAGGCTTTTTTGCCGGGCCTTCATCCAGTTGACGTTGCCGCGGATGGTATTGATTTCTCCGTTGTGCACAAGGTACCGGTTGGGATGCGCCCTGGCCCAGCTGGGGAAGGTGTTTGTGCTGAAGCGGGAATGGACCATGGCCAGCGCGGAGACGAAATCCAGGTCGGACAAGTCCAGATAAAAGCTGCGCAGCTGGGAAGCCGTGAGCATCCCCTTGTAGACGATGGTTTTGGAGGACAGGCTGGAAATATAAAAGATGCCGCCGTTGTCCTCGCTCATTTGGGGAATGGTTTTTTCCGCCAGCTTGCGGATTAAGAACAGCTTACGCTCAAAATCCAGGCCGCAGGGAATGTCGCCGCTCTTGCCGATAAATACCTGGATGAACCTGGGCAGCGCGGCCTTGGCGCTCTCGCCGATGGTGGTAAAGTCGATAGGGACCTCCCGCCAGCCCAGAATGGTCTGGCCCTCGCCGGCGACGATGTCCTCGAAGGCGGCCATCTGCTTTTTGCGGAAGGCCTCGTACCGGTGGGCAAAGATCATGCCTACCCCGTAGTGACCCGCCTCCGGCAGGGTGATGCCCAGCGTTTTCAAATCCCGTTTGAAAAACGCGTGGGGAATTTGCGTAAGCACGCCGGCCCCGTCGCCGGTATGCTCGTCTGCGCCGTGGGCGCCGCGGTGGCTTAGGTTTTCCAGAACCGTGAGGGCATCCTCCACAATATCGTGGGATTTTTCCCCGCCGATATGGACGACGAAACCCATGCCACAGGCGTCATGCTCGTTCCTTGGATCATACAGCCCCTGCTTGAGGGGCAAACCCTGGTGGTATTCCATAACCTCACCCATCCATGCTGCATTTTGGGGTTGCCTTTGATTCTACCACAAATCTCAGGCGAATGTAAGAACAAAATGCATTTTTTGTGTTTGAATCCTTCAATAATCACAAAAAGAACATTGGTATGCTGGCATAATGCAATATATCGTACTGCAATTTGCATTACGCGGTTTCATATTCATTTGGAAACAGTATTGCGCCGGGGGGAGTATCCCAGCGACAAGATGCAAAGGGTTCTGGAATTCCAGGGCGCGGCCGGCTTGCTTTTTGGGGCCGGCGATATTTTCCGGGCCATCATTTGTGATGCCATACTCTATATGATTATTGCCATTTTGACTTAAGACAAGCAGAAGGGGATTCGTGCCTGCGGACACGACCAGGGCTTTCCTACCCATCTGGCTCAATCGTCGCACTGGTTCGCTACCGCTCCCATCGCTTGTTTCGCCAGCCTCCTCCATAAACAAAAAACTTGAATGTGTACTGCCCCGATTGTACATCTAGCGGCGGGCGTACCGTTTTGCACGTGACCAAACATAGTACGCCTAGCCGTCGAATTTGATTTCCGTGGATGTATGTACCGTTTTGCGCGCTCCCGCATAAAGTACGCGCCACAGGCAAAAATGAGCCGTGGG
>JAEWNM010000305.1 GCA_023392755.1 Bacillota bacterium | reverse complement strand
TGCTCACGCCCGTCACCGCCTCCATGACGGAGCCCATCAGCCCCGCGCCGAAATTGGAATAGGCGTAGTGCTCGCCGGGCTTTTCCTTTGTGAAGTTCGACGGCCGTTTGACCTCTTTCGATAGCATGTCGTGTATCGTTCTGCTTTCAAAGGAGTAGCCGCCGCCCTGGCTTAGGGAGGTGGTGTGGCTCATGCACTGGCGCAGCGTAATGGGGATTTTGGGATAGTTCGGGTTGACGATCTCGTACCCGAAATAGGTGCTGATATCCTCATCCAGGCCTAGCAGCCCCTTTTCAACCAATTGCATGATGCCGATGGCGCTGACCATTTTGGTAATGGAGGCGATGCGGAAATACGTATCCTGCGTCACCGGCGTTTTTTGGCTTTTGCTGGCAAAGCCGTAATCGCGCCGATACACGATTTCGCCGGCCCTGGCAATCACCAGCGAGCCGCCCACCGTGCTGCTTTGCTTGAAATATTTGTCTATCTGCGCGTCGATCGCGCCGGTATTGGTGGCCTCCGATAAGGCGGCGCAGCCGGGGAAAAGGGCCAGTACCAGTATCAGGCAAAGGAGGGAGGTGGGGGAGAGCTTCATACGGCGCAGCCTTTCGCGTTTTTCTTTGGCATACTCAAAAACATGGCATACGATGTAAGCTTAGGTAAATATAGCATAACGGGTTTTGCGTGTCAACAAGGGGAGATTGAGCCAAGGCAAACGCATATACAGCCTGTTTTTTGTATTTGGCAGCCGAAGGTTTCCATAACGCGAGCGGAAGGTCGCCCTTTGGGGCGAAATACCCTTGAAAATGATACGAAGCGCGCTAAAAACGCCTGGGATGACGATGACGCAGGAGGGAGCAGGGGAGATTTCGATTTCCCCCCTTAGCTCCCCCCTGCACTCCCCATATCCCCCTTGAAGCGACCAGGACCTTCGGGCCCTGGACCCAGGGAAAAGAGTGCAGACCGACGCATGGGGGGAATTGGGATTCTAATGCGGTTTCCCTGTTGACAAATTCAACGGCTTGACAGCCTGTTCAAAAATCCGCAAGACTAGGAGCCAAGCCCGCAAAAGAGGGAGCTTATACGGTAATAAGTGACCGAATTTTGCAGGCGACGGCGACAACGTAAGCAAAAATGCTGCTCATATGAGCAGTATTTTTGCGGTTGCGGGGTTTTTCAACAGGCTGACGCGGCTCTTTGAGGCCGCGCTTTTTGATACATTTTTTTGCGCCGGGCATACTGAAGGGCAAGGAGGCGCAACACATGCAGACAAATTTGGAAAAGCTGCTTGACAAAAACAATCGGGCGGCGGAATATTACCACTCACTGCACGCCTCGGTGCGGGAAGTGGTGGACAGCCGCGCGGAGGAGATCAAAACCCAGGAGGATCTGATTCAGACGGCAAACCGGGGCATGACAAACCTGTTGAAGGAGTACGGCGGCATATACGACGACAGTAACCCCTTTCCCACATAACGCAAACGCCGGCAAAAGGCATAATACCGGCGGGCAGGGGAAAGCATAGGAAAATAAAAGCAATCCATGGAAAAGGAGGTGGTCTATGTGCGCAATCAACAACAGGTACCCAATAGATTGATCAAGGAAGCTTCGCCCTACCTTATACAGCATGCCAACAATCCCGTGGACTGGCATCCCTGGGGGGAAAGCGCCTTTGAAAAGGCAAGGCTTGAAAACAAGCCTGTCTTTCTTTCTGTTGGGTACAGCTAGGCTGTGCGATAAAACACATGCCATTGGTGCCATGTGATGGCCCACGAATCATTTGAGGACGCGGAAGTGGCCGCGCTGCTCAACGGGCACTTTGTCTCCGTCAAGGTGGACAGGGAGGAGCGCCCCGATGTGGACGCGGTGTACATGCAGGTATGCCAGGCCATGAACGGCTCAGGCGGCTGGCCGCTGTCGGTGTTCATGACACCGGACCAGCATCCCTTTTTCGCGGGCACGTATTTCCCCAAAAAATCCGCCTACGGCCAGCCGGGCTTTGTGGACATACTGGAGACAATCTCAAAAAAATGGCGGGAGGACCCCGCGTCGCTGAAGGAAAACGGCCGGCAGGTGAAGCAGGCTTTTGTACAGGCGGCCGCGCCCGGAGCGGGAAAAATGACCAGGGAGCTGATGCGCAAGGCAAAAACGGACCTGGACGCGCGCTTTGACGACGAGTACGGCGGCTTTGGCGGCGCGCCCAAATTTCCCGCGCCCCACGTGCTTATGTTTCTGATGCGCTATGCGATGCTCGAGCAGGACGCGCGCGCGCTTCATATGGCGGAAAAGACGCTTGCCTGCATGCACCGGGGCGGGATGTACGACCATTTGGGCGGCGGGTTCAGCCGGTATGCCACGGAGAGGAAATGGCTGATCCCCCACTTTGAAAAAATGCTGTATGACAACGCGCTTTTGGCCATGGCCTATACGGAGGCATACCAAATAACGGGCAAGCCGCTGTACTGGCGGGTAGCCACCCATACCCTTGACTACCTTATGCGGGAGATGACAGGCCCCGAGGGCGGCTTTTACAGTGCCCAGGACGCGGATACAGGCGGCGAGGAGGGGGCCTATTATACCTTTACCCCGGCAGAAATTGAAAGCGTGCTGGGGCCGGCGGAGGGAAAGCGATTTTGCGGGTTTTACGGCGTAACGGAAAGCGGGGTGCTGGAGGGGAAATCGATTCTCAACCGCCTGAACGATTCCCAGGAGGAGGAGGAAAACCTGCGGCCGCTGCGGCAAAAACTGTACGAACACCGCAAAAACACCCGTACGCTGTTTACCGACGACAAGGCGCTCACCGAGTGGAACGGGCTTGCGGTAGCGGCCCTGTGCAAGGCGGCCCACGCATTGCAAAAGCCGGAATATCTGCATGCAGCCCGGCGCGGCATAACGTTTGCCCGGACGAAGCTTGCCAATGACAAGGGGGAGCTGTACGCGTACTACCGGGACGGGCGGGCCGGGGGCCTGGGCGGGCTTCAGGACTACGCCGCCATGGCCATCGCGGACCTTTTCATGTACCGGGCGGACTTCGCGGGCGAGCATGTGCAGCACGCCCAAGGCCTGTGCCGCCTGATGGTGCGCAAGTTTTTTGACGACAAGCAGGGTGATTTTTTCATGAACGAAGCGGAGGCGGGTTTGATCTTCCGGCCCAAGGAGCATTACGACGGGGCCGCGCCCTGCGGCAATTCCCTGGCGGCTTACGCGCTTTTTGAGCTTGCCCGCCTGACAGGAGAGGATGCCTGGATGGAATACGCCACCCGCACCGTGGAAAAGCTGGCCGGCGCGGCCAAAAACCAGCCCTCAGGGTATTGCTTCGGGCTGATTGCCGGGCTGGAGCGCTGCTACCTGCCGGTGGAGGCCGTGTGCGCGGCCCGGGAGGAAAAGGATATAGAAAGCTTTGCCAAGACCGCGGGAAGGTATTTTCTGCCCCTGTTCACGGCTGCCGCGCGCAGGGTGACCATGGAGGACAGCGGCCTGCCCGGCATTTTGAAAGGACGGGATACCATGGGCCGCCCCGCCGCCTACTACCTGTGCCGGGAGGGAACATGCCGCCCGCCGGTATTTACGCTTGCGGAAATGGAAGACCAGCTTAAATCCCTCGCCGCATTTACGGGGAAGGCGGGCGGCGCATAAGATGGCGGCAAAGCCCGCGGCGGTATTTTTACTCTTTGCCGTCCCCATGCTGCTTGTAATCCGCCGCATCCGCTTCTGGCGGAGGGTGGGTGAAATACGCCACGCAAGGCGGTGGCAGACGGCCGCCAGCGTGGCGGTTTCCGTGCTGGTGCCGCTGTGCATGGCCACGCAAATCTTTTTGCTGTGGAAGATGGGGCTGGCGGGGATAGGC
>JAEWNM010000262.1 GCA_023392755.1 Bacillota bacterium | reverse complement strand
GTCCTGTCTGCGCTGAGCGATGCCCACGATCAGGGCGACAAGAAGGCTCACCCCCGAAATGATAAACAGGACCAGCGCGGATTGATCCCCCGACTCCGGCACGCTTGGCACACGCAAAACGTTGTTTCTGACGATGACGACAGCCGCCACCGCCGCCACCGCTACGGTAAACAGCACGATGACGGTAATTTTCCTGCGCGAGCCGGCGGCGTTTGACCCCGGCGGAAGATAGGCGTTGCCCTGAATGATGCGCACCTGGTAAAGGCCCCCGCACAGGCTGATGAGCGCCATCATGTTGGCCGGATAGGGAAGCCACTTCACACCCGCACCGTACAGCATCGTATCGAATAAAATGCCGTAGAGCAGCAGCTGAAAGCACTGATAGCCGACGCGGTTGCGCAAGGCGCGCTGCCGCTCGTCCAGACCATGTTTGTCAAGATTCATATGAACCCTCCTCCCAGAACAAATCATTGAGACTTTTCCCCAAAACCTTGCAGATGGATACGCACAGGTTGATCGTGGGGTTGTAATCCCCGCTTTCAATGGCGTTGATGGTCTGGCGCGTAACGCCCACCGCCTCCGCCACATCCTTTTGCGACATGCATTTCAAGGCCCTGGCCGCCTTCAGGCGAAGGTTTTTGCTCATGCCCCTACCTCCCCGCACCTGTGTTTTACATACGCATAATAACATATTTCCGACATTATGTCAACTATGTTTTACAAAAAGAATTTTATAGTTGATCTTTGCTTTCCACAACACAAATAAAGCCGCCGCGCCAAGGTCGCATTTTGCATAATGCTATTCAAGAAGAGGGATATCGCGTTTCCTGACGCGACCAAAGGGCTTTCCGATCGCCCTTTGGAAACCTTCGGACGCCATCTCCTGAATAGTTATACAATTATGCGACCAGCACGACGGCGGCTTCCCCCAAACCTATGAAGGGCTTTTCTTTGCGGCCCTGTTTGAAAAGCAATTACCCGGAGGTCCTTCCCAGGCGGACGGCGCCGGTCAGAAGCACGCACAGAAGGGAAACGCCCACATCTGCCGTCACCGCCAGCCACATATTGGCCATGCCCGCGATGCCCAGCGCCATTACGGCAAGCTTGACGGCAAGGGCAATAGCCACGTTTGCGCGAACGATGCGGGCGGTTAACCGCGCCGTTTTGATGCCGGAGGGCAAAGCGCTCAGCGTGCCCGCCGCCAGAACGCAGTCCGCCGCCTCCATGGCGGCCTGGCTGCCGATGCCGCCCATGGCGATGCCCACATGGGCCGCCGCAAGAACAGGCGCGTCGTTGACGCCGTCGCCCACAAAGGCCACGCGGCGGCCCGATGCCATGATTTCCTTTACGGCGCTTACCTTGCCTTCCGGCAAAAGCCCATAGCGCACGTCCGCGATGGCGGGCAAACCCATAACCGCCTGCGCGCCGCTTTTGGAATCGCCTGTGAGCACGGTAATGGAGCTTATCTTCAGGCCTTGCAGCTTGTTCAGAACGCCGGGCGCTTCCGCCCGCGGGGCATCGTTTAAATGAAAGCTGCCCAGATACCGGCCGTTTTCCGCGGTATGGACCTGATCGCCCTGATGCTCCGCCGGTACCGCAACGCCGTTTTGAAGAAGAAGGCTCTGGCTGCCGCACCAGATTTCGCGGCCGTTTTCTTTGACGCGCACGCCCTTGCCCGGGATTTCCTCATACGTTTCCATGCCGTTTTGCATAGGGTGGCCAAGCAGCCACTCCCTGGCCTCCGGGGAGGTCAGGATGCTGCGGGCCAGGGGGTGCTGTGCCTTGCTTTCCGCATACAGCGCCGCCGCCATCAGCTCATCCTCCGTTGCGCCTTGGGCCGGGCGCACCTTTATCAGGCGGAATACGCCTTCGGTCAGCGTGCCCGTTTTGTCCATGGCCAGCGCGTTCACCTTTGCCAGCGCCTCCAGCGCCGCCCCGCCCTTAACCAAAAGCCCCCGGCGGGCGCTTTCGCCCATACCGGCGACATAGCCCAGGGGCACGGACAAAACCAGCGCGCAGGGGCAGCTGATCATCAGCAGCAGAAGCGCCCGGTAGCCCCAGTCCGCATAGGTTCCCAGCCCGAAAAGGGGCGGCAGTACGAATATCAGGGCCGCCGCGGCCACCACGGCCGGGGTATATACGGCGGCGAATTTACCCAGAAAGCGTTCGGGAGCGGCCTTTTTTGCGGCCTCCTCCCTGGTCAGGCGCAGGATACGGGCAACGGTGCTTTCGGCGGCGGGCTTTTCACACAAAACGCGGATCAGCGGCCCCGTATTCTGGCTGCCGGAGAGCACCTTGTCCCCCGGAGCGCAGGCGGCTGGAGCGGATTCGCCGGTGAGCGCGGATACATCCAGCGCGCTTGCGCCCATAACGACCTCCCCGTCCACGGGTATCCGCTCCCCCGTGCGCACCTCCAGGATATCCCCCGGCCGCACGGCGGCGGCGGGCATATCCACCACTTCCTGAAGCACCACATGGGCCGTGTCGCTTACCAGCCTGGAAAGCGCCCGTATATCGGAACGCCCCCTTAAAACAGCCATGTCCTGCAGCGTCTCCCCCACACGGTAGAAGATCATCACGGCCGCCGCCTCAATCCCCTCGCCAAGCGCCCACGCGCCCAGGGTGGCGATGGTCATCAGCAGCGTTTCATCCAGCGCCTGCCCTCTTGTAAGGCGCATAAACGCCGTTTTCACCACAGGGAAGCCAGATACAAGATACGCGCCAATCAGCAGCAGGGTTTCGCCCTGCGGAAATACCGATGAAAGGAGAACCCCCGCCGCCATAAGCAAAAGGGCGGCAGCCACTGCCATAAAGGCCTTTTTGAACTCCTTCCGCCTTTCGTCCTCCTCTTGGATCACATCGCCCGCCGTCTGCTCCTGCCAGTTTACCACCTGGGTATCCGGCTCAATGGCCAGCACCGCGTCCCTGATCCGGGTTTCGATTTCCATGGCGGGCTCCCCCGCAAACTCCACCGTCAGCCGCTGGGACGCAAAATGCACCTGGGCGTTTTTCACCCCCGACAGCGCGCCTATCGCACGCCCGATTTTCATGGCGCAGTTGGCGCAGTCAAGATCCTTCAGCCGGTAGCTTCTGACCATAGGCCCTCCGCCTTTCCTTCCGGCAGGACGCCGAAAGTATAATAAATGAACGGTCGCTCATATATATTATATGCGCGACCGTTCATATGTGTCAATAGTCATATGAACTTTTTTCAGCCCGTCTGGAAAAAGATACGGCCCTGTTTGCTAATCCCGCTGCGCGGGCGGCTCCCCGTACATTTCCTCTATCATCATGGGAGCCATGCCCAGAACATCATCCACCGGAAGGCTGAAGGAAAAGCCGTGGCCCGGCGTGGAAAGGCCGGCACCCTTGCATATCTCCTGCATAACGGCCTGCTTGTGCTCCCGGCGCAAAAGGATGAGAACGACTTCCTTTTCCGGCTGGATGGTGATGCCGAAGAATTTTTCCGCCTCCTCGCGCCCCGCGCCCCTTGCGTGCAGCACCGTACCGCCCTTTGCCCCGGCCCTTGCGGCAGACTCCATCACCTGATCGGAAAAGCCGCGGTTCACAATGGTAATCACCAAACTGTGCGCATGGGAGTCCATATCGTTCACCTCATATTTGGATGGCGAATCCGTATTATCCTTCATGGTTCCCGTCAGGTAATCCAGCGTTTTGGCACCGCCCACGCTGGACAGCGGCAATGTGAAAGCAATGCCGCGGCCGGGCGCATCCAGGCGCATGGCAGTAAGGAGCTTGCGCAGAACGCGGCGGCCACCCTCCTGTGGAATGGTGCTGATAACTACATCCTTTTCCGTTTCCCCAAGGCCAAGATAATTCAAAACCGGCTTGCGCGCCGTTCCCCTGCCCAACATGATGGTGTGGAACAGAACGCCTTCCTTCTTCATCAGGTCCACCGCGCTTTGCCCCTTGCCCCGGTCCACAATGGTGGCCAGGAGCTTCAATTGCACGACCGGACCCTGCTTTACGGCGCAGGCCCCGCCTTTGTCAGCGCATGCGCCCTGCATGTTGTCCATGATGTTTCCTCCTTGACGATACGTTGGTGCTATGACAGTTCAATGATATCCTCCGCTTCCTGCGCGCTGTCCGTTCCATCATCCTGCCCGCCCTTGTCCCGGCGTGATTTCAGGGAATAGACAAGGCCCAGAACCTGTATGGTAATCAGGGGCGTCATGGCCACCATGGCCACCGTTCCGAAGGCGTCCTTCAGTATATCGCCGCCTGCGGAGTGCGTAACGCCCATGGCGAAGGGCAGCAAAAATGTGGCCGTCATGGGGCCGGAGGCCACGCCGCCGGAATCAAAGGCGATGGCCGTGAAAATGCGCGGCACAAAAAAGGAAAGAACAAGTGCCAGCACGTATCCCGGCACCAGAAAAAACCACAGGCTGACGCCCGTCATCGCCCGTGCCATCGAAAGGCCGATGGAGATGGCCATGCCTGCGGCCAGGCTGCCCATCATCGCTTTTTTGGAGATGGCGCCGCCTGTCAACTCCTCCACCTGTTCGTTGAGCACATGAACGGCGGGCTCCGCCGATACGATGAAGTACCCGATCACCATGCCCAGGGGAACGAGTATCCAGCGGTAGGGAAGCGATGCAATCTGCCTGCCCAGAAGGTTGCCCGCCGGCATAAAGCCCACGTTCACCCCGGCAAGGAACACCACCAGGCCCACATATGTATACAGCACCCCCACCGCAATGCGGGCAAGCTGGCTTGCGGGCAGCCGCAAATACCGCCACTGAAAGAAAAGGAAAAGCGCGACCATGGGGCTCAGAGCAATGGCCACATCCCGCAAAAAATGAGGCAGCGCATGGCCGAACAGCGCCAGCATCTCCCGGGTGGTGCCGGGATTTTTTACAATCGCCTCCGTAACCGCTTCCGTCTTTGCGGGATAGAGCAGGCCCAGAAGCGATACCGCCAGGATAGGCCCGATGGAACACAGCGCCACCAGGCCAAAGGAGTCGTCCTGGCCGCTTTTCCCGCTGCCCACGCCAGCCACGCCGATGCCCAGCGCCAGAATGAAGGGCACGGTAATAGGGCCGGTAGTCACGCCGCCGGAGTCAAAAGCCACCGCCAGGTAATCGGGGTTGGCGAAAGCCGCCAGGGCAAATACGGCGCCGTAAAAGCCGATAAGCAGAACGCGCAGGGACACCTGGAACACAATGCGCGTTACCGCCAGCACCAGAAACAGCCCCACCCCCAGCGCAACAGCGCCGATGATAACCGCATCCGGCACGGCGGGCACCTGCCTGGCCAGCACACTCAAATCAGGCTCAGCCACGGTGATGAGCACGCCCATCAGAAAGGAAACGAAGATCATCACATACAGCCTGCGCCGCTTTGTCAGATGCGCGCCCATATGGGTGCCCATGGGCATCATGGCCATTTCCGCCCCCAGGGTAAAAAGGCCCGTGCCCAGAATCAGCATAACGGCGCCCATCAAAAACAGGCCCAGCACGCCCACCTGCATGGGGGAAATGGTGAACGCCAGAAGCAGTACGATGATGGTGATGGGAAGAACGGATGACAGAGATTCACGGACCTTCAATGCCAGCTTTTTGCGCAACGAGTGTCCTCCTTTCGTCCAAACCGCCGCCGCGCGGCATTTTTATTGAGGCGGAAAAAGGATACCTATGTTTCGAGCATACCATGTTTCGCCCTATATGGCAACCCTGGGGGAAGCGGCGGCGAGCAATGAACCCCTTGAGCCGGATGGGTGTCATAAGTCCTGGTCATGACATCAGGCATGATATATCCTTGCTTTCCGCAATGGCATGCCACTGAAAGGGATAAATATTTCGCCCCTTAAGGGGCGACCAGGGCTTTCCGGTCGCCCTGGACCTTCGGAGGCATCCTCACTTATCCTTGTTTTCCGCAGTAGCATTCCATTGAAAGGGATAAATGTTTCGCCCCTTAAGGGGCGACCAGGGCATTCCTACCCATCTGGCTCAAGGGGCGCATTGCTCGCTGCCGCTTCGCACTGCTTGTTTCGCCAGCCTCCTCGGCCTCGCTTTATCCCTCCATCTGGCTCAATAGTCGCCCTGCTGCGCATTCCGCAAGCTCAATGGTCGTTCTGGTCGCTGCCGCTCCCATCCCTCCCTTTCGCTTGATTCATCCGCCCAGCCTATTGC